>DOHL01000003.1 GCA_003535305.1 Candidatus Acetothermia bacterium | reverse complement strand
CCTCCGGCCTTGCTTGCGCAACCCGGGGTCGTAGTAACAACTTCAGTCGTTACAGCTGCGTAAACAGCGACTAAAGTCGCTACTACGAACCTACACAACGTGGTGATAACGCTAAAATGAGAATTGCTGTAAAAGATGAGGAGAACCAGCTACAACGAGCATCAAGCAATGCGTGCCGGCTTATGGCGCGCTTCCATAGCAAGCTGAAACCCTGAATAAATTTGCATAGAAAGAGAGAATAAAATGGCTAAAGATAAACTCCATCAGAATAATATAGTTAACAACAACAAAGAACCGGTCGATTTTGTCCGCCGGATCATCGCCGCAGATCTGGCAGCGGGAAAAAACAACGGACGCGTCCATACCAGATGGCCGCCGGAACCGAATGGTTATATCCATATCGGCCATGCAAAGACCGTTTTGCTGAACTACTGGATCGCTAAGGAATTTGGCGGAAGATTCAACCTTCGCTTCGACGACACCAACCCAGAGAAAGAGAGTGTCGAATATATCGAATCGATCATTGAGGACCTCTGCTGGCTCGGCGTTGACTGGGAGGATAGACTCTATTACGCCTCTGATTACTTCGAACAACTCTACGAATGGGCGGAAAAGCTCATTCAAGCCGGCAAAGCATATATATGTGATTTGAGCTCTGAGGAGATCAGCCAATACCGCGGCAAAGCGATCCAGAGCGGAGATAAGATCATCACCCCTCCAGGAAAGGATAGCCCATATCGCAATCGCTCAGCGGAAGAGAATCTGGATCTCTTCCGCCGCATGCGCGCAGGAGAATTTCCAGACGGATCGAAGACGCTACGCGCCAAGATCGACATGGCCCATTCCAATCTGAATATGCGTGATCCGATCATGTACCGTATCTTACGGACCACGCACCATCGCACCGGCGATCGATGGTGTATCTATCCGACCTATGACTGGACGCACGGCCAGTCGGATTCGATCGAAGGAATTACTCATTCCATCTGTACTCTCGAGTTCGAAAACCACCGACCACTCTATGACTGGTTTCTCCAGCAGCTTGCAGTCTTCCACCCGCAACAGATCGAAGTCACGCGAATGAACCTCAGCTACACCGTTCTCAGCAAGCGGAAGCTCCTGCAATTGGTTGAACAAGGCTGCGTAGACGGTTGGGACGACCCCCGAATGCCGACACTCTCCGCGCTGCGACGGCGCGGATATACTCCAGCAGCGATCCATGATTTTGTAAGACGGATCGGCGTAACTAAATCGGAGAGCATCGTCGACGTTGCATTACTCGAACACTGTTTACGTCAGGATTTAAACAAACATTCACCGCGGGTGATGGGAGTTCTCGCCCCACTGAAGGTCATAATCACCAACTATCCCGATGACCGAGTCGAGTATCTTACAGCGATCAATAATCCCGAAGACGTAACCGCCGGCACGCGCAATGTACCGTTCTCCAAAGTGCTCTATATCGAACAAGAAGACTTTATGGAAGATCCTCCGAAGAAGTTCTATCGCCTTGCGCCTGGTCGCGAAGTACGGCTGCGTTACGCATATCTCATTACCTGTACTGACGTAGCAAAAGATGAACAGGGCAATATCAAAGAGATTTATTGCACCTATGACCCAGCGACACGCGGCGGGAATACCCCTGATGGACGACGGGTTAAAGGAACGCTTCACTGGGTTTCAGCACCGCATGCCATCGATGGAGAAGTGCGGCTGTATGAGCATCTGTTCAAAAAAGAGAACCCTCTGCTGGTCGATAAAGGAGAGGGCTGGTTGGAAAACCTGAACCCTAACTCGCGTATTATACTTACGGACTGCAAGCTTGAACCGAGTCTCGCAGAAGCAAAGCCCGGCGACCGGTTTCAATTCGAGCGTAAAGGCTACTTCTGCGTTGACATAGACTCAGAAAGAGCAAAGCCCGTTTTCAATCGGACCGTTACGCTGCGTGACTCCTGGGCCAAGCTTATACGAAGAGAGCAGGGTAAAAAAAGTGACTTTTCGCGCTCCAGTTAAGGTGCGGGGTGGTTATAGGAGGCACTTCTCTCAAGATACTCTTGTGCGTAAAAACCAAACCACCATTGCCGTGACCTGTCTGTCGGCCAAACAGAAAAACCGTATTCCCTTTCTCTCGCCAAGACGCCAAGAAGAATTAATTTCCATCCTTATTGCTTGTCATTCCCTTTTTTCTGTTATTCTTTGCGCCTGCCCTGCACAATGACTGTGCAGGGCCTGCCTGTGCCGGCAGACAGGCCTTTGCGAGAAATCCACTTTTGAATAGATTCAATGGGAACCAGTCGCGGCCTTTTCTTGACATGTGTTATTTTGTAGTATAGTTAGTAGACTGATCAGTCAGTCTACTAACATAGCTGGAGGGAACGATGGCTAAAATAGCCGTAACAGAGCCGGAAAAAGAAGCTAAAGCAACTAAAATCAAAGGGGTCGCTCTTGATTTATTTGCCGAGCGTGGCTACCACCAGACGACGATGAGCGATATTGCAACAGCGGCCGGTGTAGGGCGGGGAACGCTGTATTGGTACTTCCCCTCCAAAGAGAAGCTCTTTATCGCTGCTCTGTGG
>DOHL01000147.1:5559-7067 GCA_003535305.1 Candidatus Acetothermia bacterium | reverse complement strand
TGGGTTTACTGAATATGTACAGAAGGAGAACCTTTTACCACCCCTTGCCTTGCTTGGAGCGTGAGGGTCATTTTTTCATTTCGCCGCTTGTTTCCAGTATCTTCTTTCGCCAATGAGCGGCGCGGGTTTCATCTCGATCGGTAAGTATCTCTTTGACTATTTTATAAAGTTGATAGGTGGAGATAATGCAGAATCGTTGCGCTTGACAGCCGCGAAGAACATCGGGAGAAAACTGCGTCTCCCGGCGTTTGGGATCTTTCTCCCGCTCTGCGTTAACGACGAGTATTCCCTTGTACCGGTGCGCTGATTCCACCGATGCGCCATCGACTTGTTGCAGAAGACGGCGATAGTGTTCGAGCCCCACTGGTGTGGACTCAGTTGCAGCGATGACGCCGATGGCATCCCCTTCATCTGCCTGTAGAAGCAGATCCCAATCATCTTTATACTCTTCCGGCTGCGGAACCTCAAACCCTAATACGCGAAATGCCTGCCGTACAGCTGAAAAGAGAGAGAAACGTCCTTTTGTGTAGAGGATGCGTTTGTAGACCAGAGACTGATCGAGTCGCTTTTCTACTTCCGCCTTCTTTGCGCATAGTCTATCGACCCGCTCGTTTAAGGAGGCGAGTTCATCCCGCAGTCCGTCTTCCCCCGGAACAGGGTATGCCGGCAGCCAATCCGGGGCAGGAGCGAAGAGCGGCCGCTCTGTCGCACCCGCAATTGCTGCCAGAAGAACCTCGGATTCACGCCGGGAAGGAACATCATGAGTCGGTGGAATGAGCACCAATCTCCCTTCGTCAAATGGAATCGAGAGAGCGATGATATCTCCTACCTTATTTCTCGCTAAGATAGTGACGAATTCCTCTATCGGCGACGACAGCAGATCTTTAAAGACGGCCTGATAGATGAACTTATCGGCGAAAGTGTGAAGATAATCAACGAACGGGTGATGCAATTTTTCCACAAATACATCTTGACCGCAACGGGGAAGAAAACGGATATTGGAGGGGAACACAAAATGTTGATTCCTCTTTACCAATGAGATCGACGGGAGAATGCTGCCGCGGTTGAGCCGCTCCAACCTGCCGCTATTGCTCATAACTTCCAGCGGCTCGCTGCGCGGTAAGAGACGGCAGACAACGATGCCTCCTGCTTTACGCAATAGATCGTCTATCTCGGTGCGACGTCGCTCGATAAGTCGGCTGATCACTTTACCAAAGCCGCGATCGTTTTCGGTATAAGTCCTGCGGACACCATCTTTTTCGCACGGAACATCGTAAATCCACAGATCACAAATACGGCTGGGATCAATGAATAGCGCATCATACCCGGCAAAAGAAGGCGCATCGGCAAAACTCCCACTCTCAAATTCACTGTGTTCCAACTGCCAATCTACGGCTAAAAACTTACGTCCCATCTTCTTCCTCCTAATGGTGGCATGACGAAATCATATTTTCAGTGATTGTATACCGAAGAGTCGGTAATAATCAAACCCAGATTATGTATTAACC
>DOHL01000147.1:0-5233 GCA_003535305.1 Candidatus Acetothermia bacterium | reverse complement strand
TTAACCGCAGAGATCGCAGAGAAAGATAAAACAAAAGAAAAAACTCCATTTTGTTGTTTTCTGTCAAAACAATATGAAAGAATATGAAAGAAACCACAGAGGTCACAGAGAGGAGGGAGAAGAATCATTTGCAATTCCTTAATCTGAATATTCTCTGTGCTCTCCCGTCCTTCAACGGGACAGGTCTGTGGTTTTATTAACGCATGTTTTAGGATCAATCTTTAGCAGTGAGACACATTACTGATGATCTCCTATTACCGGCCAACGCAGCGTTGAAAATCACTGAAAACTGTCCTATCATAGAGTTGATATGGTTGATCGTTTATGGTGGACGCCCGCTGAGAGCGCCATCGGAGAGCTTCATTTTGTCTCATCTGAGAAGGGGTTATGTTCGATCGGATTGGCGAAACAGGAAATCCCGTCTCAGTTCGGCAACAGCTCTCTTTGCTGCAGCAAACTGCACCCAACGAATAGAGCAGCGATAGAGCAGGTAAAGGCGTATCTCGCCGGTGAACTATGTGTTTTCTTCATTGAGATCGATTTACGGGGAACTCTGTTTCAGTTGGCCGTGTGGCATGCCGCCGCCCGAATTCCTTACGGAAAAACGGCCTCTTACAGTAATCTGGCAGTGAAGATTGGCCGGCCTGCTGCAGTACGCGCTGTTGGACAGGCAATGGGAGCAAATCCTCTCTTGCTTGTAATTCCGTGCCACCGTGTTATCGGCAAAGACGGCTCTCTGACCGGTTTCGGTGGCGGCATTAAATTGAAACGACAGCTACTTTATTTAGAGCAGCAGGTAATTATCACAAATCGACAGTAAGAGAAATTGACAATACCTTGCAGATTATATACACTTACTTGTGTATCATCTTTGCGGCTTGTTATATCCGTGAATACGTGATATAATTATTTACCAGTATAAGCTGATTGGAGGAGCAAATGCAGACAACGATCTACTATAATGAACGAGATCGGCATCTTCTTAGCAAAGTGGATATAAAAGCGCGCAAAGAGCGAAAAAGTCGCAGCGCGGTTATCCTGTCTGTTCTGGAAGAGTATTTTGAGCATAACAATAAGAAGCTAGGAGAGATCCTTCTCGACATGGGGGCGCTCTCTTCGCATAACTTAGAAAGGGGACTAAATCTTCAGCAGCGTAAGTTCGCTGACAAGCTGTTGGGAGAAATCCTTCTTTCCGAGGGAATGGTATCATCAGATGCTCTGGATAGAGCGTTGATGGTTCAAGGCAAGATTGAATAACAGGCTCTTCGCTGTTCAAATGGATAACCTACCGCCATTCCAAGCCCTGCACAGTCATTGTGTAGAGCAGGCGGACAGGCAGGTGTCTCGGTCTGCCAGTCAGACACAGACAGGTCATTGCAAGCCTGTCTGCCAGGCAGGCAGGCGACAGCGAAGCAATCACAACAGTTCAAAGCATTGTTTACTATAAAGAATATGGTTGCCCTTCCTTAACCTCCGGTCAAATCCAAACAGGGAAGAACCAGATAACATTACTTGTTTCTCTATTTTACGTAAGCGGATTGCAGGAGAAAATTTCTCGCAGCACGGTTATTATGAAAACAGAAGACAGATCGGTCCTTGCAGTTTTCCAATAACGACGGACACATGTGGTCTCTCCTGTAATTCGCATCAACGAAATGGAGTGACGCGGACAAGTGTAGAAATGTACAGTTTGTGTCCGTTAACAGCGAAGACAAATTCAGCAAAAAGAGCTAAAAATCCCTCTTGCGGTCGCGTGATTCGCGCTTGCCACTTATCATCACTTTGCAGCAGCGAATATTCCCGCCAGAGGGCTTCGCTGAAGTTCCGTACCGGACTTTCAGCAAGCCACAATGTCGTTTCGATCGGGATTTGATCTGTTGTTACTGTAAGTTCCAGCTCGGCCAAGCTCTCGTTGAAGCGGAAATCGAGCCGGGGTAGCGGAACATCGGTAACCACAAGATGAACAAAAGCGGCTACCGATTGAGTCACTCGCATACGATCATCTAATCCATGACCGGAATTCGGAACCATCAGCGTCAGCTTAGGTTGTGGTAGAGCAGCCCAATAGAGCGTAAGAGCATCAACCGGCCAGAACGGGTCATTGCTCCCAAGGATGATCAGCTTCGGCATGGTGAATGCATAACGGTATGTAAAGGGGTCCACCAGCCATAAGAGTCGTTTGCCAAGAGGAGTCTGTGCCACGGGAGAAAGGAGAAGGTCTGCGTAGTCGTAAATTTGTGGAGAAATGTCACCCCAAATATCTATCTGGTGTTCAATCTGTATTGCCTTGTTGAGCATGTCAAAGACCATGGGAACGATTCCTAAAACTCGTTCAGGAACAGCCGCCGCAACAAGGTAAGTGGTCCAGCCACGTTTGGATGCCCCTGCCACCACAAAACCCCGCAGTGGTGTTTCCCAACGCTCTTTCGCCATTGTTTCCACCGCATCCATGGCGGCGATAGCGCTGCGCGTCATCGGAAAGAGGAGCGGCCAAGTTAAACATCCTTCTTCCAGATACCGCCCGAAAGTGTATGCGATGAGGGCATCCTCGCGTATACCGGCAAAAAGCGGCTGGTTGGGAACGTCGGCTAATAGCGCCACACGCATTCCAGTCAGTTTTGCCATGTAGAGACCGAACATCGCATCTTTTGGGCCGTGATCACCAGAGATAAACAATAGCGCCACATCGGTGATCTGGAGGTCGACCGGTTCACAGATCAGTAAAGTGTGTTCCCAAGTAATCCCGCGCCATACTTGTGAATGGAGATGAACCGGCGTTACGCTCCCCATCATCAGATTCTTTGTATCACCAATTCCCCAGACGGCTTGGCCTTCGGTCATCGCGAGATAGTCGAAGAACTCAGTCGGTAAACTCCCCTGCCCGAAAACCGTTGTTCCTATCAATAATCCCAATAACAGTATCCCTAACTTCCTTCCTCTGCTCATCATTCCCTCCTCTTTTTTCTAACTGGTCGGTCGATAATAGTAACAAAATTGCGAATAGACTCGGTTTTAGACTGCTTGCTCGCAGCAGCGCGGTCTCGGTTCCTGCGACCTATCCTCCTTTGTGCCCCTATTCTATCGATAATCCTACCCGTTCGTTGAATCTCTCTATCAACTCATCCCATTCTTTGACTTGCGTGTAGAGATCATTCCAGAACCGCGGATTCCATAGTTCATTGAGCTCGTTTACACTCTTTCCCTGTTGTTCAACCCAGGTAAAATATTTCAGATTATGTAATGCCTTACGATCGTAATAGCCAAGTTCCTGCATATAATCGATTCCCACGCCTTGCAGATAACGATTACAATCGCAGTTTGCCTCAGTCTCAGAGTAATGGCCGGCAGTTTCAGTAAGCTTCTCTAACCGGGAACAGTACATTTCTGCTGAATCGGTCAACGGGATGGCCAGTATGTCATTTTCATCAAGCTCATAATACTTGGCTGTTTTAATCGCTGCGAGCAGGTTGCTGATTGCAGAGATTCCCAGCAAGGACAGATCAGCGACTATCGCCTCACTGATGCCGCTGCCGATGAGGAAACGTTGGCCCGCCTGTTCATTGAACAGCCGTAATACTCGCATACATGCCTCATCGTCGATACCAATGATCATGTCGGTATTGCGTACATTATGGATCCAGGGAATATGTTTATCTCCGATCCCTTCGATGCGGTGTGAGCCGAATCCATTATATAACAGGGTCGGGCATTGGAGCGCCTCGACAGCGATTATTTTGCTATACGGGTAGCATCGTTTGAGATAGTCACCAGCGCCGAGAGTGCCGGCAGAGCCGGTCGCCGCAACGAATCCGGCAAATCGCCCCTCATCTCCTTTGATTCGCGTAAATAGTTCTTCCACTGTACTCCCAGTGACGGTGTAATGCCAAATTGCATTGCCGAACTCTTCGAATTGGTTAAATATCACGCAATCCGGTCGCGTGCGGCGTATCTCCCAGCACTTATCGTATATCTCTTTGACATTACTCTCTGAGCCGGGAGTCGCGATTATCTCTGCGTCGATCTCATGCAGCCACTCGAATCGTTCGCGGCTCATCTCTTCCGGTAAGATCGCTACCGCGCTGCAACCGAGCAGCGCTGAGTCGAATGCTCCTCCGCGGCAGTAATTTCCTGTAGAAGGCCAAACAGCCTTCTGAGTAGTAGGATCGAACTGCCCGGTGACAAGGCGCGGTACGAGGCAGCCGAATGCTGCTCCTACTTTATGCGAACCGGTAGGGAAATACTTCCCGATTAACCCAATGATGCGGCACTTTACCCCGCTCAGCGCAGAGGGAAACTCCAGAAAATTTACTTTTCCATAGAGTCCGGTCTTTATATCGTTCTTCCAGGTGATACGAAACAGATTCAACGGGTGCAGATCCCAGAGCCCGATGGTGCGCAGTCTCTGTTGTATCTCTTCCGGAATCGTTTGGGGATCGCGCATTTGAGCGAATGTGGGAATAAGGATTCTCCGCTGCCGCGCTCGTTTAACTGTTCGCTCCAAGGCTTGTTCATCGATAGTTAAATCGATCATGCTTTCCTCCTCTTATTTAGCCGTAAAGGGGTTGAAAACTAAACAGTTACCACTGCTATATTCTGAGGTTCCTCACACTCCAGGCCCTGTACAGTCATTGTACAGGGCAAGCAAGGTAAATCAATTTTCTTTCTCTCGCCAAGACGCCAAGATCGCCAAGAAGAATTAATTTCCATCTCTATTAGCCTACAGTCCTTCCTCATCTTCTGTTATTCTTTGCGACTCTGCGCCTTTGCGAGAAATCCATCTTTCTTTCTCTCGCCAAGATCGCTAAGAAGAATTAATCTCCATTCTGGTTGCCTGTTATTCCTTTTTTCGTTATTCTCTGCGCCTTTGCGAGAGATTCCACCTCTGCAGCTACCTTTGAGCTACCTCAACTTAACCGTGAAGAACCTATTCTGATAACATCTCTCTGCAATTATACGAGGTTTAGTTTATCATAACTGGAGTAGTCCTGCTGCGCAACGCGTAAATATGGAAAGACTTATTGAAGAGAAGAGAAGCGAAGGTAAAAGATCGGTTACTTCTCTCAAAGAAGAGGCTTGACAAACCGAAACAGAACTGATAGACTAAATTTAATCTACCACCCACTAAAGGAGGGAAAAATACATACTAAATCGATAACTTGGTTGACCGTCTTTCTCCTGATCGCATTACTCGGAATCACGTTGACCGCCCGCGAATCCACCGCCCTGATAGAAG
>DOHL01000121.1 GCA_003535305.1 Candidatus Acetothermia bacterium | reverse complement strand
TGTCGGTTCGAATCCGACTCCCGCAACCAAGTCGGCGACGTAGCTCAACCGGCTTAGAGCGCTCGGCTCATATCCGAGAGGTTCAGGGTTCGAGTCCCTGCGTCGCTATATCGGGGGTGTAGCTCTAACTGGGAGAGCGCTGCGTTCGCATCGCAGAGGCTGGCGGTTCGAATCCGCTCACCTCCATTTTTAACCATAACGATTCTCCGAGTTTTTTAACCACAACAAGACCATTAAAAGAATGTTCTCTTTCGGCCTTGCATTGCAACTCTTAACCTCGAAACTATTACCTCTATCCTTTGAGTCTTGTTGTATTAGCATCTAAAGCTGCCACAACAGCAATCCAACCAGGCCGGAGAGAAGGCTTATACTAACAAGTATAATTACCGCGCGAATCGGTCCGAATCGACGACATAGTCGATGATGTATATGGTCTTGATCCCTGCAAAATATTGAACGCTGTTGTCGCTTGCGCCGCACAACTGCGAAGATCGTATCAGCAAGCGGTAGTCCGGCAATCAACATCGCCGGTACGAGATGCCAGAACTCGTTTTTCCCTGCTCCTAGCGCTGTTAAGGTAAGAACAGCCAGTAAATATCCGAGTAATTCACTGCCACTGTCTCCTAACAGGAGCTTGGCCGGATAATGATTCCAGCGATAAAAAGTGATGATCGCGCCTATTCCGGCTGCCGATAAAACAACTGTTTCCTCATTCCCTCCTGTCAGTGCTGGGATGATCATTATGGCCAAGGCGGGGATGAGAACCAAGGAGAGCAGTCCGTCAAGTCCATCGATGAGATTGGCGGCATTGACCAGACCGACGATCCACAGCAACGTAAAAAGATATCCACTGATTCCCAGGGATATTTCCACTCCCAAAGTTACTGAGCATATAACGACTCCACCGGCAACCGGCGGAATAGCAGCCAAGAATTGGCCGAACATTTTTTGCCGCGGTGAAAGAGAAAAGAGATCATCGACCAGCCCAACGATGAAGATCAGTGATAGACCGATCAGAATCAATACCAGTTGTAGGCTTAACATGCCGGTGACGATCAATCCACTGATAATTCCGATGAAGACCGCCGGCCCACCGATTTGGCGTCCATCTTCGCGGTCGACAAACTTAGTTTGCCGGCGTGACAAAAACCAGCTGCTGATACTGCATATTAAAGCTGCTGTCAGAAAGGGCAAGATCATAAATTGCATTATGTGTTGATTGTAATCTCTAACTGTTGATTAGTCGAATTAGGCCAGGTTTGTAAAAGGATTGAGGTTCGAGGTCAAGAAAAGTGATGGGTGATGGGTGATGGGTTAAGAAATGCAAAAAAGAAGGTTTTGAGTTCTGAGTTTTGGGTTTTGGGTTCAGAAATACAATGAGAATGAGCGGTTAAAAGATATCGATGGGGTAGATATTCCCTATGTCTTTTCCGAGGTGAAGACGAGCTGATTCGTCTATATGATCCGGCTTTCAGATCGGTATACCTGCGGAGATCAGGATCAGATCCTGTAGGAATTAAAGCAGAGAGACATCGGATGCAGTAATTATTTCCAGCCGATCCATCTTCAGCCGTTCTACCGCGAGATGCCTGACCTTGCCAAGGGGATTTCCATCTAAACTCCTTCCATGTGTTTCTTGATCGCCTTTGCCGGAATCCCCACAGCGGTGACGTTATCGGGGATATCGTCAATGACAGCCGCGTTTCCAAGCCTTAGGGTCAACTAAACTCCTCTTCGATCCAGCGCTTGAAGAAGACATCGGTGTATTGGTATTCTCCATCTACCTTCTCCAGGATCTCCTCCTGTTGTAGGCGCTTGACGGCCCGCTGCACGCTGGAGGCTGAACCCAAATTATGCGATTGCAGAAAGTCATTAGAATAGAGCTGTACCTGTGAACTCTCCTCCTGGGCCAAGGCCACCAGTAATTGCCGGGTTTTGAGGGGCAGCAAGTCCCACAGATCATGGAAGGCATGCGCTTCCCGGAGGAAGATCTCCTCAACCCCCTGAGAGACATCCCCTCTGGTAATGGCCCTCTCATCACGCTTACGCGCCCAAAGGATGTGGGGAAGAAGCTGGGTGTAGTAAGGATGGTCCTCGGTGATACAGAGGATCTCATTGATGGCCTCCGGATCTGCCCGGAAGCCCGTCTTCTCGAAGCACCCCTGGATGAAGGCGGAAAATTCTTCTTTGGGGATCTTTCCCAGGGGGAAGTGTTTTCCGAAACGATAGAATGGTCGGTTCTTATTCTGGAAGAGTTCCTGCATAAGGTGGCACTTACTTCCCATGAAGATGTAAGAGACGCTTCGGTGCAATTGAAAGTGGGCCCTCATCTGGCGCTCCACCTGATTCTCTTCATCCCACGCCACAATCTCCTGGAACTCATCAAAGACTACTACAGCCCTTTTGTCCTGCTGTGAGCTTATGGTCCGCCACCCCCTCAAAGAGGTCATCCAGTAACGGGGTCTTCTCATCACGAGGGTCGAACCCGAACTCCATATCAACCCCGGTTCCCTCGCCCTTTACCACCACTTTGGGAACCAGGCGGGGAAGCAGGGCCTTTACCTTCTGGAGCATCGAGCGAATTCCCCCTTTATAAAGTCGTGCCATCTCCTTAGCATAAGCGGCAATGAACGCCTCCTTCGAGGTCACCTTGAACAGGTCTAAATAGACAGCAAGAAAACCCTCTTCCTTTACGCGATCTAACACCTCCAAGATCAAAGAGGTTTTCCCGTAGCGCCTGGGGGAGAAGATGATCACATTCTGGCCGGACGCAATGTCGGCTATCAGCTCCTCGACCTCTGCCTCGCGATCGGCGAAAGATTCACCGTAGGCGACCTTTCCATATATAAATGGGTTCTCCACTCAATACCCCCGATTAATTATGTGATTTGCGTTATGTAATTTACGTAATCATTATACGTGGATAAATGCCGTCGGGCAAACGGGTGAGAACCAAGCCCTCTGTGATGCCCTCCTTGAAACGGGATTTGTTACATTTGTAACTGTCACTTCATCCCCACTGACCGTACAAAGTAGCCGTCGCTCCACAGCTCTCCTCCCCGCAACTGCTTCCTCATCTCGGAGTGACAACGGACAGTTCCCGTGCCGAGATACTCTTGATGATTTGCACCACCCGGCTGGGTCTGTGCTTGGGCGGCGCAGAAAGAAACAAGTAGACGCAATCGGGCATTACCTCCAAGGTGTCAATCTCCAGCCCATATCGCGCCGCAATGCCGTAGAAAATCTCTTCCACGCTCTGAGCCACCGGCTCTTTCAGAATGAGCTTGCGGTATTTCGGGATCCAAACAAAGCGGTACTTGAGGTCATAAACCGCGTGTTTAACACGTTTGACGGGACTCATCCTGCCTATGGTAACGGTAGGATTCTTGTGGAATAACTTAACCTTTGCAATTTCTAATTTTTATCTTGTATTTGCTTGAATAGAGCGGGAGCTATCTGGATTGAAAAGAGCGCGATACCATTGCTTCAGAATTTAAAAAGGGGTAAAATTAAAATGAGATCCTGCAAGAAAAGCGAGGGAGAAAAAATGGGAAAGAAGATCATTAGGCAAATTAATGGTACACAAAATGCCATCATGGAGGTCTTTTACCGGTTTTCCCCAAAAGTTTAAGCCTTTAACGGCCGGAACGGTCGACGTATTCCTTCAACACCATTGTAATAGTTCACACAAATGGTTATCGGCAGAACAGGCAAAAAAGGAGGTATCATTATGGATAAAGCAGCAGGCCCACAAATAGCGGTTGAGATCTTTAAAGAGTCGCCCTGGGGCTGGCGTTACTGGTCAATGGTAGTAAGTAACATCTGGATAGCCCTACTTGCCGGTTACCTGAATGCTTTCTCTACTGTATCGCTTCTTTTTGAAAGGTCAGCCCACATGAGTGGACGGGCTACTGATTTGGGAAGAGGCATTATGGCTTTTTTTGTGCTCACTGATGTAGCCGCGAGAACCAGGCTTTTTGAGGAAGCTGTGATTATTGCCATAATGACGGTTTCTTTTGTTGCCGGTGCTGTTTTGGGAACTAAACTTAAGGCAGCTTGCGGGATGGGAAAAGCATTGATAATGGTTGGGCTTCTCATCAGCGTCGGTGCTGTTACAATATATATGGGACTCCCAGCCGGGGTACTAAATGTTTTCAGTCTTGAAAGGGCCATTTGGGCAATTCTATTGTGTGTTCCTATGGGGATGCAGAATGCTGTCACCAGTCTTACCCCTATAGGACGGAGTACTCATATAACAGGAACCCTGACTGACTTAGGCACCGCTATAGCCGACAAAGCCCATTCCGTAACCGTTCACCTTTCTTGCCGCTGGGGAGGATTTGTACTTGGAGGCTCTGTGGGGCTTTGGGTGTTTTTTCATCTCCCCAGTCTTTTTAGTCAGATGCTCATCCTGGCTGCGGCTACTATCATAACCGGAGCTTTCTATGCTCATCCTGCGATAAGGCGAAAGCTGGGCAAAGTAATTGGCGACCCAGACCCAAAGGCTTAAAAGGCGTGTGAACTCCACTTTGTGCCATTCGCGGTAAAGTCGGGATAGGGCGACCAGAGCTTCAGGTTAAATGTTTCGCTTGATAATGCGTTTATCCTGCACGCGGCGGGTGATCCCCTGATTATCAAAGTACTGTAGAAGCGGGAGAGCGTACTTGCGGGTGGCGCCGATTGCGTCGCGAAATTCACCGACAGTGATGGTGTCAGATCGATGCGCAGTGAGTACTTGCTCAGCTTTGAGCACTGCCTGGCAATGGAGAATAACTCCTTCGGGGAGTCTCATCAGTTTACCGCTCTCAAAGAGAGAGGCGAGCATCATCTCTACTATATCTTTTCCGGCTTCGATAATTTTCATCACTTCAGCTAAATCGGCCGGTGGCTGAAACATTCTGTTACTGTACAGGCGATCGAGAGCATTGCGTACTTCTCTCTGCTGGGGGGTAAAGCGCGGTTGATGATCGGCCAGAGCGACCCGCACTTCATTGTGACGGAGTATCTTTTCATCTGTCAGTTCGGTGATCGCTCGTTCCAATAGCGGTTCTTCTACTCTTATTTGCGCTCTAAGCGCTCTCAGGTCCATATATATATGCGTCGGTCTTTTAGTATGGTAATCTTGCACGCAGGCTAAGATCTTCTCTTTAAGTCGGTCCATCTGACGGCGATGGAAGACCTTATCCGAACTGATCGGGATCGTCTCAATAGTCGCCAGAATCTCTTTTAGTTCTGCGCTGGTGAGTGCTGTTCGCTGTGCCAGTTCTTGCACTGAAAAGGCCTTGGGTTTAAAGAGCAATAGTTCTTCGACCAGGCGGTGTGGTGATCGCTCTTCATAGAGGTTAAGCTCGGTGATAACCTTTTGATCAAACCGTCTGTGAGGAACAGGCTGCGGGTTGAGAACTACGCCGCTGCCGAGCACCTGTGGCGGGGAATAGCAGCGCACGATGAATCGATCTCCAGTGCGTGCAGCAAAGGATTCTTCCAGTTTGATTTGTACTAAACCTTCTGCTTTGGCGGTAAGTTTCTCTTGATCGAGCAAGATAACGCGGCCGATCAGCTCATCGGTTCCCAGATGGAGACGAATCCGCATCCGGTTTTTTATCCAGCGAGTATCGTCGAGTGGAGATATGCGGAGACGGGCATCGAGCAGGCGCGATGGCGCAAGATGTCCCGGTGTTGTGAGGATATTTCCTCTCTTTAGCGCCGATACTTTGACTTTTGTCAGAGCTATGCCCACCCGTGTGCCTGCGGCGGCGGAATCGACCGACTGGGAGTGTGTCTCAATTCGCCGTACCCGTACTACAGTACGTTGTGGAAGTATCTCCACTTCATCACCGACTTGCAGCTTGCCGCTGATAAGAGTACCGGTAACGACAGTACCAAATCCGGCTATAGTAAAGACACGATCGATCGGCAAAAAGGGAGCAAGATCACTCCGCTTGGGAGGAATATCACTCGTCATCTGCGCAATTTGATCTTTTAGTTCTTCGATTCCCGCCCCAATACGGGCCGAGACCGCTTGTCGCGGTGCAGTGTCAAGGCAAGTATCAGTTAGCTCTTCATCTATCTCGCTGTAGACGAGTTCTAATTCTTCTTCATCGACCAGATCGGTTTTGGTGATAACGATAATTCCGTGTGATATCTCTAATAGATCAATGATCCGCAGATGTTCACGCGTCTGCACCATTACCCCTTCATCAGCAGCGATGACCAACAGAACAAGATCGATCGCGCCGATACCGGCAAGCATATTTTTCAGAAAATGCTCATGGCCCGGTACGTCGATGATCTCTGCGCAATCACCGTTTGGCAGGTTGAGAAAGGCAAATCCAAGGTCGATCGACATCTCACGTTCTTTCTCTTCTTTTAGCCGGTCGGTGTCAATTCCGGTGAGCGCGCCGATTAGTGCTGTCTTGCCATGGTCAACGTGTCCAGCCGTTGCGATAATGATGTTCATATTAGCTATTGGCGATCAGCAGCCAGGTGTTAGCTGATCACTGAAGACCGTTGATTGGATAGATTGCGGAATCTTTCAACTATTACGCCATGATCGGCGGTGCGGATAGTGCGTAGATCGATAAGTAGCTTGCCGCTGCTGATGCGGGTAAAGATGGCCGGATCGCCCATTCGTAATTGTGCTGCAACTTTCTCAACATCAGAGTGGAAAAATTCGATCGTTACCAATGCAGTGGGTATCTCCTCGCCGGGCAAGGATCCACCACCCAGTTGCGACACGCCATCTTGTACCTCTACTTTTGCCTCTCTCTTTAATGGTATTTCCAACGCCGCAGCAAGAGCCTCTGCGTCGCGTTTTATCTCTGATAATTGGCGTAACGCCATCTTCCATATCGGTAATTCAGTTAATTTGCCGCTCAGATAGCTGTGCAGTGTCGCTTGTAGAGCAGCAAGGCGGAGTTTATCGATCCGTAACGCCCGTGTCAATGGATTCTGTTTCAACTTTGCAATCAATGCGCCTTTACCGACGATGATTCCTCCTTGCGGTCCGCCGACCAGCTTATCAGCGCTGAATGTAACGAGATCAGCGCCGGCAGCGATGCTCGCTTGTGCTGTCGGCTCGCTTCCCAGATCATACTTTGTCAAATCAAAGAGTGCGCCGCTGCCGATATCGTCGACAACCAGTAAATCATGCACTGCTGCCAGATTTACCAATTCTACGAGCGGGACTGCAGCGACAAAGCCGATCAGCTTGAAATTACTTGTATGAACCTTAAGAAGGATCGACGTCTCTTCTGTTATTGCCTGCTCGTAATCGCTGCAGTAAGTACGGTTAGTCGTTCCCACTTCGATGAGATTAGCTCCACCAGCGCGCATCACATCCGGCAGACGAAACGATCCGCCGATCTCCACTAACTGACCACGGGAAACGATCACCTCTCGATCTTGAGCAAATGTGCTGAGGATCAACAGTAACGCTGCTGCATTGTTGTTGACGACCAATCCTGCTTCCGCACCGGTCAACGCCACGAGCAGTTCTGCGATATGGAGATCACGTGATCCCCGCTTTCCGCTTTGGCGATCGATCTCCAATGAGCAATAACCGGATAGCTCTTCCACCTTTTGTATTGCGCTATCAGAAAGCGGCGCCCGGCCCAACCCAGTATGAAGGATTATCCCTGTGCCGTTAATCACCCGCTGCAGCGATCGTTCTTCGATCTGTGCAACGACCTGTTGCGCGAGATGATCGAGCGAGAGATCGAGTTTCTCCAGTTCGTCATCAGACAAGCTGCGTAATTTTTCTAACGTGGAACGAATCAGGCGCAGCACGATTTCACGTGCCACGCCTGATTCAATTAATGATCGAATTAAGCAATGGTCCAACAGTTTACCCACTGCAGGAATTAAACAGCGTAATCGATCTTTAGTACACATAAACTTCAGCTCTTCTTGCGATATTTAGAAAGAGCAGTTTCCAGCTCCTGAGGATCGATGACCATCGCCATCATCTCCAGGTGCTCTTTATAGAGATCTTCAGAGATCTCTGCTCTGATCGCCGGTTCAAGAACATGATAGACAGGGAGTCCCAACGAGACTCCGGCTAATGGACCCGCGTAACTTGGATCGCCTTCGGTAACTGTCTCTGCAACGAGTTCCGCTCCTTCAACATCAGGAGCTCCGATGATCATCATCAGATTGTCGGCTCCGTGCTCTTCAACAAGTTTCTTTACCGTGGCTTGGTATTCCTGGTCCATCGCCCCTGCCGCCGTTCAAACGAAACACTCAGTGACCTGATAAATAACATCAGCCCCTGCTGCTTCCAAACATGCGGCTATCGATGGTCCCTGAATTCCATCGCGTTCTCCATAGGCGATAACTTTCACACCGTTCAGCATTTTTCACCTCCTTGCAAAAGATCTTCTATTCATAGTTATTCAGGTTGTGCTAGTGTCATGTCAACCTTAATTTATCGGGCTGCTTGAATCGTCATTCCTGCCCCTGCCTGCGCAGGGACAGGCTCAGCAGGAATCCATAGCCTAGTTCGATAGATTCCGGATCAAACCCAGAATGACATATTACGCTTGACACAACACTAGCGCCCTTCGTTCAGTCTTTGCCGGAATTCTTTTCCAGCAGGAACGAGACGCCATCGGCCAAATGGGTCATCCTTCCCAAAAAGAGACTTCCTTTGGCAGCAAACAGCGTATTATTAATTTTTCCATCGGCGATCAACTTAAGAGAGTGACCTAAGTATGGAACTGCTGATGCGATATGGCCTTGCGTGGGAGAGAAGCCGGGCATTCCCCGTAACCGGATGAATTCCGACAACTCTTCACGGCCTATCTCACCGCGCATCGCCGCCATCGCAGCGATCGTCTTGTAATTGGTGAGAGGGACATTCCCACTACCCATCGGCAATGTTACTTCTGGGTTATGCAGCTCTACTGCAAATTTATCTACGTCGGTAATCTTCATTTCCAGCTTTTGTAGGGGATCGATAACAAGCGCGTCATAAATAGCTTGTGCTGTCGCTCCGGCGCTGATATCGTGCTTCCCCGTACTCGCCAGGTTGACGACCGGGCTGGCGCCATCGTCTGTGCTCAGCAGAATGGCGATTCCTCCTAACACATCTTCCAGGATCGGCATATTATGCTTCATATGGCCCTGGAACTTCATTCCTATTTTGCTGAACGATCCGCCTCCGACAACGATGACCTCGTTGAACAAACCGGCGGAGATAAGTGCGGCGCCATGGATAATCGCTAATACCGTACCGGCACAGAACGACTTTACATCGCATCCGCTGGCGTTTACGCAGTGAGCCTCTTCGCCGATCGCTTTGGCCATATTGCCGCCGCCGCGATTATAGCGATCACCGACCGCCTCTTCCGAACAACTCAATAAATAGTCGATCTTTTCCGGTTCTATTGAGGCATTGCGCACCAGGTGTCGGGTGACGAGTATCCCAGTGACTTTGGTGAGTAAGTTCTCCAGCATTACATGCGCAGTGAGTGTGGCATCGTTATCGTGCGCCCGGTTAATGCATCCCACCAGCTTTCCACGGTGGAATAGGGGAAGAGATTTCTCTTTCTCTACCTTCTTCTCAATCTTCTCTTGCGGTGTTCCTTCTCCCAACCGCTCTCTATCTTTAGCAGTAATCAGTGGATGAGCAGCCAGTTGCTCGTTGAGAGCAGAGGTGAATGAAGGTGAAAGATCGATTAAATCAAACTGATCCCATATCTTCATTATTCCGTACAGTTCGTCCTGAGGCATGATCTCACCGAACGGTCCGTAGCGTGCTTTATCACGGAGAAGATTCTCATGCCACGGTTCTTGTAAATCGGCGTAATCATCAGGAGATATATTGCCGATAAAGACCTGGTTCGGCGGATAAGCGACCGCATCATCGAAGCTGCGCAGATGTTTCTCTAGTTCAGCAAGCTCTGTTCTTCCGGCAGCAATCTCACGTTCAGGCTTAGAACCGTAACGGACCAAATCAGGTACATGAGCAAGAATATAGGCCGCTTGCTTGATTACTACTTTAGGGCCTGTCACTGTCACTCCTCCTTAAATACTGTCTGCTCGGTGACATTGGTTTGCAATGCCGCAAGCGCTCTCTTTACCAAACTCATACGCAGCTTTCTTTCTTCTTCAATCGACAGATCAGGGTTACCTAATGGATGAGGAATAGCAATCGTCGGGATGATGCGATTCGCTCCGACTGTCAATGAAATAGGCACAATTGTGCACATATGGACTACCGGTATACCGGCCCGATCGATCTCTTTGGCCAGCGTTGCACCGCAACGCGTGCAGGTTCCTCAAGTGGAAGTGAGAATCACCGCTGATACAGCCGCCTCTTTCAGTCGCGCAGCGATATCTTCGCCATATTTCTTCGCATTAGCAACAGACGTTCCGTTTCCCACTGTTGCGTAATATAGCTCGTGCAGCTTGCCGATCACTCCTTCTTGTTCCAACTGGCGGAGCACATCGATAGGAAGAACACGATTAGGATCTTCATTGGCATAGACTGGATCATAGCCGCCATGCGCCGTCTCATGGCCGGCACTGGTCAATTTATCCAGTCCGGCGAGCGAATATTCACCGAATTTGGAAGCGCTCGATGACTCAATCCGATCCGGGTTTCCTTTCGGAACGATGCCGCCTGAAGTGACAACCGCAATCATGCGATCCTTTAAATCGATGATTGGAGGGCTTGCCGGTACGCGATCGAAAGAAGGAAGTGGATATTCCGTCTCATACGGTTCTTCAGCAAGTTTACGCAGCAACATATCGACAGCGCGTACCGCGCCGATCTTTTCCGCAAAGTAATTCTCCCGGACACCGCGTGGAAGATATCCTTCTTCTTCCGGTGTACCGATCTCTTCATCGTTGACCAACTTAAGAGCCAATCCAACCATAGCTGTCAGCGCATCTTTCATCTTAGCAGCGGAATTCGCTGTCTCGATAATATATAGACCGCGTCCAATCTCGACACCGGGATTCTCTTTGAACATTCCAGTTACGACCGGAATCGAAAGTTTCTTAGCGACTGATAGACAAGCAGTGCTGCACGCGATTCCATATCGCCCGGCATTGAACGCCGGTCCGGCGATAAAGATATCCGGTTTGTATGCAGCGATCATGTTGACGATCTCCTCACTGACAACATCGCTCTTTTCCGCATAGTAATTGTCACCACAGAAGACGGTAGCAACGACTTCTGCGCTATCACCGAGTAATTTTTGCAACAATATTCCCGGCCCTATCACCCCTTGTTTGATCTCCGGCGGTACATGGGCCTTATCCTCAGCGCCGATCTGGGCGAAAAACTGGTTAATATAGTGTACGACACGAATCTTTTCCATCTTTACCTCCTCTTTAGCGTGCACGAGCAGCCAGCGGGCTAAACCCGAGCTGGCAGGTTGCCCCCATAACGACTTGCAGTTCTACTGAGACGCTGCCATCCGGCTTTAACCCATCGGCAAACCCGCCGGCGATCACTTCTACCGGCTCTAAATGACCGATAATGCGTTCCATTGACGGTAACTCCAGCATCATATTGGCATTGCCGACACTGA
This sequence comes from Candidatus Acetothermia bacterium, assembly GCA_003535305.1. Lineage (GTDB taxonomy): Bacteria > Bipolaricaulota > Bipolaricaulia > UBA7950 > UBA7950 > UBA7950. The sequence goes on along the minus strand of DOHL01000121.1, from coordinate 3,394 downwards.
CTATTGCTGTCGCCGCTTGCGTTCCATCAGCAAGCGACTGCGAAAGTCCATCACTGCCGGCATATTCGTCGGTGATTAATACTGTCTTAACGCCTAACTTTTCGATCTTCTGGCAAAGCATCATTAAATCGGTATCAGGGTTGCCGAATCCTTCTTCCGTAATCACCGCGCCATCGACTCCGAGAAGGTCGACCAGTTTCGCTGTATATTCAGCGGAACGCTCTTTATCAGCAAGACGCACATTGACATTGGAAGTTATCACTCCGACAAAGTTCAGATCTTTCCCGTTTCGGCGATACAGATCTTCGATCACCGGATCATTTTGATGATGGTAGGTGGTATGTTTGTCACATGCTGAAACACAGTTGCCGCTCACAATTGCTCCGTCCATTCCTTCGTTTGGATGGATCAGCGTGGGCAGGATCTGCTTGACATCGACCCCGTAAAGATAGGTGTCGTGGAGCAGCCCTTCCGAGAGGAGCATCTTCACATAGACAACTTTGGGAAGATCGCCCGTAAGAGAAGCAATCGGATCAAGAGAATAAGTAGTAGTCTCATCAGGGGTGAGGTCTTTGCCGGCCTGACCAAGATAGGCAGCAGCCCGCAATCCGGCTAACCGCAGTGCTTCTTCATGTTCATGCCTTGCTATTCCCTCTTTAGGCTCTAAGACGAGCACGATATTGTTCAGTTGGGAGAACGGAGAGTAATCTGCTGCCGGACCACTCATATCGATCAACCCTTCCTGAAACCCAGCGATTCTCCCGCATGTCACAACAGCAGCACCTTTGAGCACATGCGTCCGTCCACTGCCGACCTGCTTAACATCGCTGAGAAAGCCAGGGAAAACATCATTTGCGCCATCAACCTTTACGCGTGGTTCAACAACATCTTTGACCGGAATGATCCTTACCGACTCTCCGGGCCGAGCAAGCTGAACCTCGATTGAGTCCAACCGTTCGTCGACTGCGATATGCGATATAAGCTCATCACGGTTAACGTAAAGAGTTTCAGCTTCTACTTTGGTCTGTGACCCAAAATCGATGTTATTGATGGTAATTTTGCCAAGAATCAGTTCCATTCGCTATACACCTCCACAGGGTTTACGGGATTATTCGGAAACGACTTCCTTTAACTGTTCTTCGAGTTTTTCAATAGTAACTTCCTCGCCTGTCAAAGTGGAGAGCACTTCACCGCCCTTATAGATCCAGAAAGCAGGTAGACGAAGCATTTTGATACGACTGAGTTCAATCGCCAAGCGGCGATTCTTTGAGCAATCGAGAGCAGCAAATTCCACCTTGCCGGCGTATTTTTCGGCCAGAGCTTCGATCATCGGCATCAGATCGGTGCACTTATCGCACCGCGGGCCCCAAAAGTCAACCAGCACAGGCAAATCAGCCTGTAAAACCTTTTGCTCGTAGTTATCTTTGTTGAGTTCAAATAAATTTGCCATCATTCCTCCTCCGGTTTAATTTAATTACCCCTCGATCGTCAACCACTTGGGGTACTACCAGTTCTCCTGTCCGTTTACCTGAGAGATTCTCCTGGCTGACGAACCAGGATTGCCCCTTCGGTGGCCTGATGGCAGGCTCTCTCCAGCGAATTTATCTGCGCTGCAGTCCTTTTGCCTGAGAGTTTATCCCCTTCGGCGCCGATGCTGGTCTCTCCTGCAGCGAACATATTTTGCCCTATTTTCTCTGGCAAGTCAACCCGTGGGTTTATCAAAGTTGTTTCTACCTGATCCTAAAAACCTGCCTGTTGGCAGTCTTTATTAATCGACAGTCTCTCGATCATTGAAATAGGTGGCGGGAACGATAGAAGTATTCACCGGCCGAGGCGAGGGCGAGCGCCACTGCAAGAGCAAGGAAAGCGAAAGTTATCTCTTCGCCGATGCCGAAAAGGTCAACATGTTGAGAGATAAGCACAATCAGGATAAGCCCGATATGTGAATGTGTCTTTAACTTACCGAGCAGACTGGCCGGAATAACTTTCCTCTCTGAAATGGCCATGATGCGTAACCCAGTGACGATAAACTCGCGTGAGATGATCACCACTACCGGGATAGCGGTCAACTCTCCAATTTGAACGAATGTGACGAGAGCAGCAGTCACAAGCAACTTGTCGGCGATCGGGTCGGCGAATGTACCGAAAGTCGTTGTCTGACCCAGTTCACGAGCGAGATAGCCGTCAACGACATCGGAGATTGCAGCGAGGGCAAAGAGCACGATGGCCAATATCGTTCCCAGCCAGGTTCCCCACAAAACAAGCGCAATAAAGAGCGGTATGCTTGCAACCCGTGCCATAGTTATCTTGTTAGAAATATTCAGCAGCATAGAAACCCTCACCGCCTGATCAATAATATCTAAATGTACAGGAGAAGAGATCCTGTTGTCAAATCTTTGTCGACCGATTAGAATTTTCTTATCACAATTATTAGTGGAGGAGAGATGTCACGCACGAATAAAGATCGATTGATCAGGCAAGCAGTAGGAGGAGAGATCACCAATCCCATTTTCCGTGCCGGCGGTTATCGAATTACACATGATGGCCAACCGGTCGTTCTGCCGTCTGTGGGGAGTATCACCTACAATGTCCGCGTCGGTGATCGCGCCGGAGGATGGGTAGGCGACCATATCGAACCAGGGGTGAGTATCAGGAATCTCGGCAAAGATAAAAATCTTCCAGATGCGAATATCGGCCTTAATTTCCTCGCTTGCGTGGGAAATGAAGCGGAAATAATATCAGGCAAAGCTGAAGGGGAAAAGGGGGTTGTCACTGGAAAACACGGTGGGATTGAGCATGTGATCATCGATTTTTCGTCTGACATCTTAGAGAAACTTCGGATCGCCGACAAGATCATGATCAAGGCGTTCGGCATCGGCCTAAAACTCGTCGATTATCCAACGGTCAAAGTTATGAACCTTGCCCCCACTTTTCTGGAAAAGATCGATATCGCTTATGAAAAGCAAGTTGTCGTTCCGGTGACGCATCGTATTCCCGCTCAACTTATGGGTTCAGGTCTGGGAGCAGCCACCTGTTATCACGGAGATTACGACATCCAACTATTCGATAAGGGGACGGTCGAAGAGTACGGGCTGGATGATCTCCGATTGGGTGATCTCGTTGCGATATTAGACACCGATCACTCCTTCGGCCGTGTTTACAAACAAGGATCACTGTCGGTGGGAATCATCGTTCACAGCGACTGCGTGACGAGCGGCCACGGGCCGGGAGTCACCACCTTATTCACCTGTAACGACGGAACGCTCGATGTGCGTATTGATCCTGCGGCCAATATCGCGAATATCCTGGAACTGCGCGCTGCCGTCGGTTAATCGATAAAGCCCAGTATTGCAAAGAGAATATCCGAAAAATCAACCCAGATTATGTATTAACC
>DOHL01000022.1:461-3654 GCA_003535305.1 Candidatus Acetothermia bacterium | reverse complement strand
TTGCGCAGCGTTGATTATTCAAATTCGTAATTGGTAAAGATGGTCAAGATTAACGCATTATCAGAAATCGATGTACTACTACTCACTGCCAGCTATGGCGGAGGACATATCCATGCTGCGCAGGAACTGGAGACTGCATTCGCGACATTTTATCCGAAGTTGCGGGTAGAGACAATGGATTTTATGGCCCAGATACTCGGTCCCTGGTTGGATAAGCAGATTCAGCTGACATACATTTCACTTGTAAAATATGCTCCTTCGATCTATCGTGATTTTTATTATTTGACTGATAACTCCTCTATCTCCCCTTGGTGGCAGAGAAGGATAAACCGCCTGGGTTTTACCCACATGGGCCGTTATCTGCGGAACAATCCTCCTCAGATCGTGGTTTCATTGTTTTCGGTCCCTGCCGGAGTAGTCAGTGAATTAAAAGAGAGAGAGCTGCACAACATACCTTTGGCTACGGTGATCACTGATCATGTGGCTCACAATCAGTGGGTCCATCCTTATACAGATCTTTACCTCGTCCCGTCGCCACCGGTTAAAGAGGAACTTATTGAACGCGGCACTTCTCAAGACCGTGTCGAAGTGACAGGAATCCCTATCGATCCCGCCTTTGGTCAACAATGGAATAAACGAGCGTTACGTCATAAGTTAGGACTGAAAGAAGATCTTTTCACTGTGTTGGTCCTGGGCGGCGCCTTCGGCAACTGGGGAGGGATGAGAAGAATATGTACTCGCCTGGCAACATTTCCACTTCCCATTCAAGTGGTCATTATCACCGGCAAGGACTTTAAGATGAAAGAGAAATTAAGCCCCATAGCCGACGAGGCGTGCTGTCCGATGTATATCCAAGGGTTTGTCGATGATATGCCGGCGTGGATGGGAACAGCGGATATATTGATCAGCAAGGCAGGCGGAATCACAGTGTCAGAGGCGATGGCGAGTGAGCTACCGTTGTTGATTTACCGTCCGATACCAGGGCAGGAAGAGGCCAATGTCCGCTATCTCGTCAGTGAAGGAGCGGCGACAGCAGCGGATGATATTACGCAGCTGATCGATAAACTCGAGCAAATCATTCGTCATCCGGCCAAGTTGGCAGAGATGCGTCAGAGAGCAAAGCGAATCGCATATGCTGATTCGGCGCACGTTACCGCTAAGCTTCTCTATGAAAGATTTTTAACATAAGAGAGGTAAAACGATGAGTAAAGCTCGCACTATGAAAGAGAAGACCGATATCCTCATATTGACCAACACCGGAGGACATTTAGTAGCAGCCCGTGCACTGGAGGCTGCCTTTTCCGCTCTGCAACCATCATTGCAGATAACGACGATCGATTTCATCGAACAGATGATCAGCCCCCGGTTCAACGGCTATAGTCGCTGGATATATTTCGCTACTATTAAATATGTTCCCTCTCTATATCAGTGGTGGTATGAGATAGCAGATAAGATTCTCTCTTTTCCGCAATGGAAAAGAAGAGCAGCTTCCGTTGGTTTGGCGTCGCTTAAGCAGTATTTAGATGTCGATCCTCCCAGGTTAATTGTGACAGCGCATCCTGTTCCTGCCGGAGCGGTCGGGGAAATGAAACGCCGTGGACTATATAGCGGAGCAGCAATAACGATTATCACCGACCACTTTGTCCACAGCCACTGGATTCATCCCTCTACTGATCTCTATCTTGCAGCGTCAGAACGAGTGCAAAGAGGGCTCATTAAGATAGGCATCGCTGCTGAACGGATTATCATCACTGGTATCCCTATCGCCCCTGTTTTCGGTGTGAAACGCGACCATACGCAATTACGCCGTCAGTTGGATTTAGCCGAAGACTTGCCGGTAGTGTTGGTTATGGGAGGCGCGTTTGGCATCTGGGGAGGGATGGAGGGAGTCTGTTCAATGCTCGCCCGTTTTCCCATGCCACTACAAGCCGTGATCAGTACAGGGAAGAATAGAAAGATGAGAGAGAGACTTATATCGATCGTCAAGGGGTCCCAACATCCGATCTACGTTCAAGGGTTTATCGACGACCTTCCTCAATGGATGAGTGCGGCAGATATTCTGATCAGTAAAGCAGGAGGGTTGACGGTATCAGAGGCGATGGCAAGTGGATTGCCGATGCTGATTTACCGCCCGATTCCGTGTCAAGAAGAGGCTAATACACGTTATCTCCTCGACAACGGAGCAGCAATGCGGGCGACCGATCGTGTTCAACTGGGAATCCAGTTACAGCGCATTCTCAGCCAACCACAACTCCTTGAGCAGATGAAAGGTGCTGCGAGCAAAATCGGTAGACCTGATGCCGCGCACACTGCCGCAAGGTTACTCTATAAACGATATTTAAAATAATTGCGATGATAAGGCGTATATTACGGAGAGGATGGCGAATATGGGAACGGATCTTTTGCCGGTTATATCATCTGCAAGATGTTCCCAGTGAAGGGATTAAGCTACTGAAAATAGGAGTGCAGCCATACCGAGGCAAGAGAATAATTCTGCAAGATAACACAGAAATCAACCCCGGAGATATGGTTGCTTGTCTCCATTTGAACAGCGAACAAGCTCTTTTACTACATCAACCGGGTTCTTCTTCTCTCCGTACCGGGGTAAAATTTTTACGGCAGGCAAAATGGGCGTGGAAGGGGCTAAGGGAGATGGTAGAACGAGAAGATATCCCATCGGAAGTAAAAGCTTTCTATAGTGTAACGCTCTTTTACCGAGGGGTATTGGCTCATGGCATGGAAGTACGGGAAACTTCAGATTGGACCCGCGCTTGGCAGTCGTTGTACCTGCGCTGGCTGATGGTGCTGTACCACCCAACCGGATGGCAACGCCTCAAGACAAGAAAAGAAGTGTGGGCGCCGAAAGAGATCTGGATATCCAAACAACAATTACTTTCCCACCGTAATGACACACATCAGCGCAAATAGACGGCCAAGTCTAATCTGAAGCCCCTTCGCTGTTTCAAATAGATAACTTACAGCCATTCCAAGCCCTGCACAGTAAAAATTGTGCAGGGCAGGTCTAGAACCACGGATTGACACTGATAGACACAAAACAGAGAATAGAGAATAGAGAATAGAGAATAGAGAATAGAAGTCAGAAAACAGAAAACAGAAGTCAGCAGAAGCCAGAAAACAGAGGTCAGAAAATAGAAATTAGAGGATGTAGCGCTATCTTTCATGAAGTTGAGAA
>DOHL01000022.1:0-124 GCA_003535305.1 Candidatus Acetothermia bacterium | reverse complement strand
GCTGGGAAGTTGAGAAGTTGAGTAATAACACAGCCATCAGAAATAGAGAACAGAGAATAGAAGTCAGAGAATGTTCAAAGTCCAACGTCCAAAATCAAAAGCCGTAGGGGCACGGCCCCATGAA
>DOHL01000044.1 GCA_003535305.1 Candidatus Acetothermia bacterium | reverse complement strand
CGCAGCGACATTCGCTTCCAAACCGGAGATAGTCTGCGTAAGAGTAATTATCTCTGCCTGAGCGAGCTTTCGCGCGGTAGTCTCCTCTGTAAGGGTTGTTTCTAAAGAAAAAAGACTTTCTCTTAGAACAACTATCTCTACCTGAGCGCCCGTTAACTTATTGTGTTCCCGCAGTAATAAAGATCCGATCAGAATAGCGCCAATTGCCAGAGTCACAATAATTGGAATAACTATCCGTTTATTCATTTGTCCCCCCCCTTTTTCTCTGTTGTGTTTTAGCTGAGAGATTTGACGGCATATCAAAGAGCCGGCATTTCCCTAAAATTACCCCAAGGTTTACACAATTGATCGTCTCGTTTCCAATTAATTGTGATTATACTCTAAATTAGGAACGGGACAAATTGAACCTTCCAATCGACCTGTCGGCCTGAAGCTTTCTTTCTTAACCTATAACTAACCTCGATCCTCGCACCTCTAACTTCTATAATGGCGGTTCATAGCGCAAGATCGCTTCAGGAAAGGCGAGGATAGATACGTAAAGTAAGAATTGTCCTGCTCGATATTCAATCCCGATGCGCATGCAGTTATAAAACTCACGGAACAGGCTCGCGGTTACTCCTGTGAGTGATCCTGCTGCGCGGTAAGTAAACCCAACTGAAGCCCCCCATCGATCTCCCCAAAGGAGTTCGGCTCCGAGGGTGGTTGAAACAAGGTTCATGGTGTTCAGGTCGTATTTCAGGGCGATCGATACCGTCCCGCGCTCATCGCCGGTGGCAAATCGCAGCGAACTGGTATCGAAGATTCCTTGCGCAACCTTGTATGGAACGGTAAACGATAGATGAACGTCATCCCGACGCCAATCACCTGTAAAGGTCAACCGGTCAAGCCGCCTAAGCGCTATGCTGTATATTCCGCGCATCGCCACTGATCCCGAATCAAAGCGATAGTCAATATTAAAAGTGAGTGGATCAGCTTGCCCGATCTCTATGTTGTACCCTCCGGTGATCGTTAATTGCAGCGGGCTCTCCATCCCGATACGCAGATTGGCGGCAATATGGTGCTGCTTATCCACGCGGTCGAATTCAAACGGACTTCTTCCCACAACGCGGCGATAACTATAGGTAATTTCGCTTCTTACTCCATCGCTGCTATAAATTAGACTGGCTGATAAGCTGGTCACTTCGCGGGAGAAGGTCAATTCGTCTGCATAGTAGTACGATAACCGCATTCCCGCCGTGCTGGTAAAGGAGATATCTTGTCCCGGCAAGGACCAGAGTGAGATCGATGGCAAATGGAAACTAAGACCGCCGTCGGCGCGCAGTCCGGACCCGATTTCCTCTGCATCACGCATTTCGTGAAACCGGCCCATACTCATATGCGGAGTAATAGTAATTGGGCCGAGAGCGATGGCAGCACGCGAAATGGTAATCTCTGGGATGCGCTCGATGATTTGAACAACCCCTTCCTTCTCTTTTTCGCTCCGCTCACTGCGCAGACCGACCCGCCAGTCGTGGAAAGAGATCGCGGTCGATACGGCAAAGGTGAGATGGCGGTGGACTCCTATCTGGGTGAAATCGGCCCGTGCTGCCAACTCAAATTCCGGAGTGACCGTCCAGATATTGTCGATCGAGATCTCAGTGCGAGCGTCGCCAACGCGGGCGGGAAAGTAATAGAATCTGACTCTTCCGCGTTGTCCGAAAAACTGATAATGGAATATCGCTCCTGCTCCGATCTCTTTAAACCGCGTGTAAAAATCAACGAGGATCGTTCCATGGTTAAATTGATCGATAAAGAAGGGAATATTCCACTTAAGAAACCAGCCGCGCAACGGATGCGTTCCAGTAGCGGGAAAAAGCGGGCTCTCCAGCACCTCATCCAGAGGTCGGACATAAACAGGCAACCAGAAAACAGGTAGGCCGAATGCGCGAATAGTTATGTTATAGGCGACGATAAGTCGATCAGCATAGATGGTCAGTCTTTCCATGTCGATTGCGTACGGTTGATCTCTGATCGGGACCAGACATTGATCGCAGGTAGTAGCGGCGCCGCGGGTCAGTTCTATTGCTTCCACTTCTCCATCGCCGTCGAATCTGATCTGTGCGTGATAACCGGTGAAGTTGAGCATATGTTCTTCTCCTTGCGCGTTTGTAAAGATCATTTGACCGCGGAGTTGCTCTACTTCTGCTGTAGTGGTGATGAGTTCTTCATCTTCGGCGCGGAGGGTGGCGAATAGCCCAGCACCCTGTAATAGGAAATCATCGCCGATCTGCAGGTCGACCGCTCCCTGGGCGTGGAGTTGCCATATCGCTTCATCAATGCGGCTGAGTTTTATTTCATCAGCTTGCAAGATAGTATTACCATACTTTACCGTTACTGCGCCTTGGGCATGGATCTCTTCTTTTTCCGCTGTCACTGTCAGTCTATCAGCAGTGATCTCTATCGGAGACTCATCGGCTAAGGCAAGGAGGGGAACGGATAAAGTAATGATGATGAGCGTTGCCGGCAACTTACGATGGATCCCGCGCCACCGATTGCGATGGCTGAGACTATCCAATCGCAAATAGAGATAAAGACCGATAAGTCCGAAGATGAGATTCGGCGCCCATCCGGCAACAACTGGAGAGATCACCCCGCCCCTTCCCATTGTTTCCGCCCACAGGAGAGTTCCCTGAAAGAACCCCACGAGGAGGAGGCTTATCACCACGCCCATCGCGCGACTGCGCTTGCTGAAGATAAGGCAGAGCGGGCCTCCGATCAGGGCGAAGATCAACGCTGTGAGAGGGATGGCAAAGCGAGAATGCAATTCCACCTGCAGCCTGATGGTATCGAGTCCGGCGCGGCGGAGCATCTCAATCCGTATCAACAGCTCTTCCAATCTCATCTCCGAGGGTGATTTCGTCCCAAGAACAAAATCAGCTCCTGTATGGCCGGTGGCGATTTCGATGGAAGTAAAACTCGCCGTATAAACAAGTCTTCCCTGTCGGTCATAGCCAAAGATGACCCCATCGGCTAAAATCCAGGCTTCATCGACCCAGCGGCCTTTTTCAGCCGTGATAACCATCATCGTAGCATCTCCCTTCCGGGGCACGAGATCGCCGCCCATGTCATGGATAAGAATCCCCTGAAGCGTGCCATCGCGTTCATCGAAGCTTCGCCCATAGAAAAATGTCTCTCCTGGGCCGGTAAAGAAAGTATGAGAGCGGATATGTGGAAGGCGTCCACGGAAGATGATCCGGCGAATTTCCATCTGATATGCATGTTCTGATAGCGGTGCAATCCAGTTATGGAAGAAGAAATTACCAGTAGCGACCATTAACCCGGCAAGGAATAATGGAGCAAGGAAACGACGGCGGGATATTCCGCCCGCTTCTATGCCCATCACCTCGCGATCATGGACCAGCCGCCCCAATCCGAGGAAGATAGCAAAAAGAAGAGCCATCGGAAAGGCGACGACCATCAGATCAGGAAGGCGCAGGAGAATCAATCTGGCCATCGCGAGGACTCCTACACCGCGATCAGCCATCAACCCCGATAGAGCGATGATCAAATTGAGCAACAAGAAGATTGCCAGCCCCATAACTGCGAGGAAGAATGGACCAGACAGCTCTCGTAAAAGGTATTTATCCAGTTTTTTCATCGCCACCAAAACGATGATAACACACTCGTCTCCTTGTTCCAAGGACAAAGGAAATAAATATGACAGACGGCTTTTTACTGTTTCAAGCGGGTAGCCCGGCGCCAAGCTTGCCTGTGATTTTGTGATGACACCATCAATTTAATTTTTACCCTGGTATTCGTGTCGTATTCTGTTTTGATGTGAACGCCTGCTCACCCTTTCTTTAAATAGGGAAGAGCTTCAATAAAGATGGATCGAAAAAGTGATAATTTTGACCGTTCGTTCCTTTTCGCGTATAGTTTATGACCTGATAAAAGATGCGAAAACAACTGTATATCAAAACTTGGGGATGCCAGATGAACTCTCACAAAACAGAGGGAATCGCCGGGTTGTTGGCGCAATTTGGATATGAATTATGCGATGATATCAATGGCGCTGACGTGGTGATATTCAACACCTGTGCAGTGCGTGAGAAAGCTGAGCAGAAAGTGTATGGAAAGCTGGGAGAACTCTTGCAGCGCAAACGAAAATCTCGCTTTCTCCTCGGCGTCGGCGGCTGTATGGCGCAAGTACAGAAAGAGAAGTTACTTCGTCGCTATCCAGAGATAGACTTTCTCTTCGGAACAACCGATATCAATAAACTGCCGCTGCTCATATCCCGCTGCAATGGACAGGCAGCAGATAAAAAGGACCGAGTTAGTATCTCGCAGCCGTGCCGGATCGAAGACCTTCCCTATCGGCGACGCAGTAATTTTCAGGCAATGGTGACAATTACGGAAGGATGTTCGCATTTCTGTTCTTTTTGCATCGTGCCCTATGCAAAAGGGTTGATGCGCAGTCGTTCACCAAAGGAAATAATCGATGAGGTCACGGAAATAACGACACAAGGGTATAAAGAGGTGCTGCTGCTGGGACAGAATGTCGATGCATACGGCCGTGACAATCCAGAATACGGCGACTTTGCCGGCCTCCTTTCGCAAGTAAGCAAGGTGCCGATTCCGCGAATCAGATTTATCAGTTCTCATCCCCGTGATATGACAATAAGTGTACTTGAAGAGATGGCTTCGGCAGCGAATATCTGCGAACATCTTCATCTTCCCTGTCAATCGGGTAGCGATCGAATCCTAACAGCAATGAATCGTATGTATACCCGTGCTCAGTTCCTTGCTCTTATTACAAATGCACGCGAAATAATACCCAGATTGAATATCACCACCGACCTGATTGTCGGCTATCCTACAGAGAGCGAAGATGATTTTTCTCTCACTCTCTCTTTATTGGAAGAGGCGCGCTTCGGTTCAGTCTTTGTCGCTAAATATTCTCCCCGTCCCGGAACGATGAGCGCCAATCTTCCTGATGATGTGCCGACCGAAGTAAAAGAGGAAAGGTTACAGAAGGTGTTGCGCAGACAACGACAGATTGCAAGAGAGGAGAAAGAAAAGTTGTTGGCGCAAGAAGCCGCAGTCCTTGTCGAAGGGATGAACAGGCAAGAAGGTACTCTATTCGGCCGTATGCGTGACTATCGAACCGTTCTCTTTCCCGGCGATGAATCCCTTATCGGAGAGATCATCACCGTAGTAATTGAAGAGAGCTCTACGGGGTCTCTGAAAGGAAGAACGCTCCAACCCCTGAAAACCCCTGAAAGAAGGGGGAAGAAAGGATCGAGGTGCGAGGAACGAGGATCAAGGTAAGAGATAAATGGTTAAACAGAGGCTAAGAGTTCTTTGTGTCTTAATCTCTTCTCTTGGCAACTAAAATAGCTATGAAGGAGTAATTATGATTATCACTGTTACCCCTAACCCAGCGGTCAATAAGATTTACTGGGTCGACAAACTTAAAGTCGGCAGCAAAACACAAGATGAGTTTCTCACGCGAGCTACTCGCAGTTCTACTTCTGCCGGCGGTAAAGGAGTAAATATATCGATCTTCCTTGCTGGTATGGGAGTAGAAAACGTTGCTATGGGTTTTATCAGCGGTCATGCCGGCCATGTGTTGATAAACGATCTGCGCGATAAGGGAGTGACGACGAATTTCTGTTGGACATCAGGAGAGACGCGCACGAACGTTATTATTATGGAACAAGGCAAGGAGCATATTCCCATAGAGGTCGATGAGGGTGGCAGTGGCGTCACAACGATCGAGGCAGAACGTTTTATTCGGCGTTATAAACGTGCCCTCAGCCGCGCCTCGTGGGTTGTCCTCGGCGGCGTTCTTCCACCGGGAGTTGATGACGGATTCTACCACAGATTGACTGAACTGGCCAAAGAAAAAGGGATCAATGTCGTGGTGAGTGCAACGGGAACACCGCTTACCCGAGCACTTTCCGCTGCTCCCTATCTCGTCAAACCCGATTTAAGAGAGAGCCTGATATGGGATGGGATGGTCCTGGACACAGAGGAACATATCATCGCAGCCGGTAAAAAGGTGATTGCGATGGGAGTCGATATGATGCTTATCTCACATGAGGTGACAGGCGATATCTTAGTCACTGCCAAGGGGGTATGGAAGGTTAAGGCACGTGTGGAGATGTCGCAGTTACAACATCTGGTCGGGGCAGACGATGTCTTTCTCGGTGGAATGATCTACAAACTGCAAGCAGACGAGGGAGTAGAAGGGGCGCTCAAATTCGGCATGGCAGCAGGAACGCTCTATGCTGAGCATGGAGCCTCGGTCTGCCGTACACAAGAGAAGATAGAACGAGAGATGTCGATCATCACGCTCGAGCAATTGGAGGGACCACAATGAAAGTGCGGGATATCATGACTAAAGACTTAACATCGATAGAGAAAGAGATATCCGTCAAAGAACTGATCTTTATCTTGAACAGTTCAGGGACAACGAGTGTGCCGGTCGTCGACGATGAAGAGAAATTGATCGGATTTATCTCTGAGTCCGATATCATTAAGGCGGCTCTGCCAGGATATTTTGAGCTTCTCGATGGGATAGCGTTCATTCCTGATATGAACCAACTATCAAAGAAACTGGTCCAGATAGAAGATGATGCGATCGAAAAATATATGCAGCGAGAGGTCGTCTGGGTATACGACGATGATGATGATCTTCAAGTAGCAGACATGATGATCCGGAAAAACATTCGCAATATCCCAGTCGTCAACCGCGAGGGCCATTTAGTCGGAGTGGTCACACGGATTAATCTTGTACAGCAGTTACTCTAAAACGATCTATCTTTGAACTATTACACTATGTCGCATCAACTTGCTATTGACCCCATCTTGAGGGATAAATTAGATCTGTCGCGTTTTGCTGTTTTACACATAGATAGCGGCAAAGATATTAAGGTCGCGTTATTTTCGACCGGGAAACCCATTGAAAGCACTCTCGGCGATGTGCGCGCTGCAATCCGGATGATCCGCGATCATAACGCCGCAGTCGTCCTTGTCCATGGCAAAGAGATGGAGAATATCTTGCCGCCAGACTGGGCGGTCATTGACACCGAGCTGCTGGCGCAGATTCTATGTCCTACTATGCCTGCATACACCATCCCCTATTTACAAGATCATTATTCTCTTTCCAGTTGCATGGGCGCTGACACGGCCGCAATCGGTTACATATTCTGCCGGCTGATTAAACAGGCTCTCTCTCTTCCATCCGCTCTCCTCAGTGATTTGGCAGGCCTTTCAGAATTGCATCTCGCGGCTCTTTTTCAACGTTTGATAGAGGTGTCTCTGTTAACAGAACAGGCAGTAGATAAAGAAAAAACCACAGCAAAATCCAGCCGCAAACTCAAACCAACCTGTCTTGTCAACACTGATGAGATGTTTACACCTGATGGACCGCTGGCAACGATGATGGACGATTTTGAACTGCGATTAGAGCAACAACAGATGGCAAAAGCAATTGTCGACCTCTTCCGCGACGGAGGGACACTCGTTGCCGAAGCCGGTCCTGGTACGGGAAAGACATTCGCCTACTTGATCCCGGCACTCCAGTTTTTGCGTAATACTTCTGATTCTGACAAAATAAAAATTGTCGTCTCGACACGAACAAAGAATTTGCAAGACCAGATATTCCTTGTGGATATCCCCTTCCTCATTCCGCATTTTGCGCCGGATATCAACGTTGCCCTGCTCAAAGGACAAGAGAGTTATCTCTGCTTAAAACGCTGGGAAGAATTACGTGCGGAGATCACTGGTCAACTTAACGTGGAAGGAGAACGGCAACTCCTATCGTTGCTCCTTGTGTGGCGAGAAGAGACGAGAGACGGTGATATCGAAGAATGCGGCGCTTTTCTTGCTGCTCCACGGTCACAGTGGCTTTGGTCGCAAATTAACAGTGACCTTCGCCGCTGCCCTGGTAAGCGATGTCCGTTCATTGAGGACTGCTTTCTCATCAAGGCTCGCCAACAGGCGAAGAGAGCGAATTTGCTCGTTACTAACCATTCGCTGCTCCTCGCAGATAGTCGGGCTGAAAGAGCAATCATCGGCGGATATCAGTATTTGATCATCGACGAAGCTCATGCCATAGAAACGGCAGCACGACATACATTCACAGAGACACTCTCTGTCTGGACGATCACACGGTTAGTTCGTGATCTTAGCGGAAAATATGATCTTCGCAAGCCTGATAATAAAAAAACACCTTCCTCTGCCGGGTGGTTAAGTAAACTCTCTCTTACCTCTGCAGGAGAGAAAGCACGGCGCCGGATCCTTGATAACGTGGCCGTGCTCCAACGAGTAAACAGAGATTTCTTTGCTGATATTGTCGGCTGTCTCCCACTGACCGATGAGAAGAAAAAAGGGAGGGCAGTCACTGCGGTGCGCTACCAGACACCGTTACCAATTCCCGCTGCCAAGATAGAAGATCTTACCAGCGCCATTGAGTTACTCCAACTATCTCTCTTTGGTCTCGGTGACCATCTAACGCAAGATGAAAAACGCGAGCTGGAGATATACCAGACCGAACTGGAACATGTGCGTGCTCTGATCGACGAACTGTTCTCTGCGGATGATAAGGAGCGTGTTTATTGGTATAAGCAACGCGATAATGCAATCGAGTTCTTCTCTGCCCCAATCAAGATCGCCGACATTTTAGAGCAGAAGGTTTACCAACATATAGATGGATTGATCCTTACTTCCGCCACACTTTCTCTCAATGGCGATATCGATTATCTGACCGCGCAGCTCGGTCTTAAAGGCGGTCCTGGCGACGAGATACGAACGCTTATCCTTCCCAGTCCCTTCCCTTACCAGCAGCGGATGCGTATCTATCTGCCGACATTCCTTTCCCTTCCTGATGATTCCCGTTATGCCGAGACGATCTCCGCGCTACTGGAAAGGGTGATCAGCGCTACAAAGAAAAAAGGACTGGCGCTCTTCACCTCGTACCGGTTATTGAAAGTCGTGGCTGATAACTTGCGAAATGGGGCTCCGTATATATCTCTATTTGTGCAAGAAGGCGGTATCTCACGGGCAAAACTCGTTGCTGCGTTCAAAGGAGCAACCAAGCCGGCGGTCCTTCTGGGAACCGACAGTTTCTGGGAGGGCGTTGATTTACCAGGCCATGAGCTGGAAGTTCTTTTCATCACACGCCTTCCATTTCCCGTTCCTACGGAACCGATCACTGCCGCGCTAAGCGAGAAGATACAGACAGCGAACCGGAATCCGTTCACAGATCTTTTTCTCCCTGCAGCCATTCTAAAATTGCGCCAGGGGATCGGTCGCCTCATTCGTTCCCGCTCTGACAAAGGAGTGGTGATCATCACCGACCAGCGGGTGGTGACGAAAAGTTACGGCGCCCTCTTTCGTAATTCACTGCCCGTCAAAGGGCTGGAAGTCAACGATGAGCAGGCTCTTCTCCTTGATCTTGACCAGTGGTTCGATTAAGCTAACCAAATCAGTCGTTACCCTTGCTTGCTTAATCGTTGGCGAGAAGACAGTAAGAATATTACAACCGGAAATTTAACCGAAGGAGGAAAGGCCCTACGAGCTTGCTTTTTACATGCGTTGGTCTAAATATTATATTCCGACTCGCAAGGAGACTCCTAGCGATGCCGAGCTGATCAGCCACAAACTGATGGTCAGATCAGGGATGATTCGCAAAGTCTCCGCCGGGATTTATAACTATCTGCCGCTGGGAATGAAAGTTCTGCGACGTATCGAGACGATCGTTCGTGAAGAGATGGATCGCTGCGGAGGGTTGGAGATAAAACTGCCCATTATCCAGCCAGCGGAGTTATGGCAACGGACCGGTCGGTGGACAGACTTCGGTCCGGAAATGTTCAAACTGACGGATCGCAAAGGGCAGTCGTTCGCTCTCGGCCCGACTCACGAAGAGATAATCTCTGACCTGGTGCGGATCGATATCCGGTCTTATAAAGAACTTCCTCTCCTCCTCTACCAGATAAATGACAAATATCGCGATGAGATCAGGCCGCGATTCGGCCTGATGCGGTCGCGTGAGTTCCTGATGAAAGACGGCTACTCGTTCCATGCAGACAAGGAATCACTGGACGAGATGTACCAGCATATGCACAAATGTTACAGTCGGATATTTACGCGTTGCCAGCTTGATTTTACCGCGGTAGAAGCTCCTACCGGTCTGATGGGAGGGGATATTTCACACGAGTTTATGGCGTTGGCCGACACAGGAGAAGATGAAGTTGTCCACTGCCAAAAATGCGGGTACGCCGCCAATCTTCAGATTGCTACCTTTAATACTGAGAATTTTTACGAGGAAGAAAGAGAGGAGCAATTAAAACTCGTTGCCACACCTGGTAAACGGACAGCAAGCGAGGTGGCCTCCTTCCTTGGAGTCAGAGTCGAGCGGATTGTCAAGACGTTTATCTACACCACGGAAAAGGGGCATATCGCCGTCCTTATCCGTGGAGATCACGAGTTGTCCGAAGAGAAACTACATGCTGCTCTCGCTGATCCGCATCTCGCTCGCATCGACGATGAGCAGCAAGTGAGAAAACTCACTGGCACATCGTTTGGATCGTTGGGGCCGATCGGCCTCAATATGCCGATCATTGCTGATAAGTCGCTCGCAAACTTCCGTAACTTCATCGTCGGGGGAAACAAAGAGGGATATCACTATTGCGGTGTCAACTTCGGTCAAGATGTGAAGATCGATCGATTCATGCAAATTCGCCGCGCTGAGTCAGGAGATCACTGTTCCCATTGCTCTGGCGAACTGCTTTTTAGGCGTGGGATTGAAGTAGGACAGATATTCCAGTTAGGGACTAAATACTCTGTTGCGCTGGGAGCGAATTTCTTATCTTCCAGCGGTGAAGAGAGACCGCTGGTTATGGGCTGTTATGGAATCGGCGTCAGTCGAATCTTAGGGGCGATCATCGAACAGCATCATGACGAAAAAGGAATCGTTTGGCCGACCGAGTTAGCGCCGTTTACCGTTATCATTATTCCCCTTCCTGCAGCGGGAGAGCAGTTGTCTGTGGCGGAAAAGATCTACGCCGCCCTTGCGCAAACAAGCATTGACGCCCTGCTCGATGATCGCAAAGAGACAGCGGGGGTCAAATTTCATGATGCTGAACTGTTAGGAATTCCCCTCCAAGTGGTGATCGGCAAACGTAGTCTTGCCGCTGAGACGGTCGAGCTCCAGCAACGCTCCGGCAGCGAAAAGATATCTGTCTCTCTTGTTAATGGCGTCGCGACCGTCGTTGCGCGCATTGCAAAGGAGATAGCTAAACCGAAAATATGATTGAGTCGGACTTCTTCGAAGGCTCTG
>DOHL01000045.1:1860-6659 GCA_003535305.1 Candidatus Acetothermia bacterium | reverse complement strand
TTCTCTATTCTCTGATCAGTGTCTATCAGTGTCAATCCGTGGTTCTAGGCCTGCCCTGCACAATTGCAGGGCAGGCCACATTTCAGCCAGTATGGATTTGCTGAATGCTTACTCTGAATTTGCCTTATCTTTATCTTCTCTTGTAAAATTTCATTCCTAAGGAGGCGATGATGTTTGATATACACAGGATTAGAGCAGATAGAGTTGCAATGGAAGCCGAGCTGCGCAAGCGTGATCCAGCGATAGATCTTGCCGAGATTATTGCGCTCGATCAGCGGCGGACAGCGCTCATAACTGAGGTGGAAGAGCTTAAATCCAGACGAAACACAGGCTCACAACGGGTAGGACAGTTAAAGAAAGAAGGCTGCGAAAAGGAAGCAGAAGAGCTGATCAATGAAATGCACGGCCTTGCCGCGCAGATTACTGTTTTAGATGACCAACTGCAAAGCGTCGTCAACCGACTCGATCATCTCCTTTCGCTCTTGCCCAATGTACCGCATGAGAGCGTGCCTATCGGGAAAAAAGAGGATAAGATTATCCTCCGCAGCTGGGGCGAACCACCAACAGAGGATTCTCTCTTTAAGAGTCATGTAGAGATCGGAGAAGAATTAGGCCTGCTCGATTTTAAGCGCGGGGCGATGATCGCGGGGACACGATTTCCCGTCTATAAGGGATTAGGCGCGCAACTGGAGATGGCGCTGATCCAATTTATGCTTTCCGCCCATATTCAGAACGGCTATATCCCTATTATCCCCCCTCTCCTTGCGAATTCGGAGAGCTTCTTTGTCGCAGCCCAACTACCGAAATTCGCTGACGAGATCTACTACTGCGAGAAAGATGCTCTTTATTTGACTCCCACTGCCGAGAGTCTGCTGGTAAACTTGCACCGCAGCGAGATTTTAACCGGCAATGATCTGCCGCTGAAATACGTTGCATATACTCCTTGCTTCCGCCGTGAGGCAGGAACGTACGGTGAAGAAGAACGAGGTTTGATCAGGGTACATCAGTTCAATAAGGTGGAATTATTCAAATTTACCGCTCCTGAGAACTCTTACGACGAACTGGAGTATTTGCTCGCCGACGCAGAGATGATTTTGCAGGCGCTCAACATCCATTATCGTGTTGCGTTGCTGCCGGCAACGGATATGGCGCAGCAAGCGAGCAAGACGATCGATATCGAGGTCTTTATTCCTGCTCAAGGCCGTTACTATGAGGTCTCTTCCTGTAGTAATTGCGAGGATTTTCAAGCACGGCGCGGCGCTATCCGCTACCGCCCTACAGAGAAAAGCAAGCCACGGTTCGTTCATACACTCAATGGTTCCGGCCTTGCTACCTCGCGGATCTTCGCTGCGATCTTAGAATGTAATCACCATAATGGGAAGATAATCATCCCTGAAGCCTTACGCCCGCTGATAGGAACTGAGACCATTCCGTGAATGAAAGCAGAGGGGAACAAGGTATCGAGGTTAAGAAAGAGAGAGGTGTTCAATTTGCCTGAACCACGACTGGCTTTATTGTTCGGTGATCCGTTCCTGTGCGAGCAGGAGCTGGCCCAGCGTCAACGACGGATCGCAACCACTGCAGCGGATGTCGAGCGCATTGTGCTCTATGGCGATGAGGTCCGCGCGCGTTCTTTGCAGGTTGAACTTGCCTCGTTATCTCTCTTCTCTGCTTTTGTCCGTCACTTTGTGATTCGGCGTATCGAAAAAATCAATCCCGCCGAGAAGACGAAAATCGGCTCTGTGTTATCGCATGCTGCTTCTGCTGCAACGTTTGTCACTGTCGTTACCAGCGAGATCAAAAAAAATAGCTCCCTTTATCGCGTAATACTCAAATATGGACAGGTCAAAGAATATCCTAAACCGAAGCGATTGGAACCTCTGGTGCGAAAGATCTTTGCTGGTTATAAGTTGACGATCGCTCCTGGCGCTGTCAAAGTGCTGCTGGAACGGAGCAGGGGCGATCTGCTGATGATCGCTAATGAGGCTGCAAAGATGCGTTCTTTTGCGCCGGCAAATGGAAAGGTAACAGAAGAATCTGCGGTCAAATTCTTCTTCTGCGCCCGGAAATGGCCGATCTATCCTTTTCTCGATCAACTTGGGATGCGTAATCTTTGCGCGACGATCGACTCTTTGGCTGAAGCTGCGCATGAGGATCCGCACCGGCTCTTTTTTGCCGCCTCGCATCATTTACGGCGATTGCTGATGGTGAAGCTCCTTGCTGGTGAAAAAATGTCTCATGCGCAAATTGCAACAACGATGGGCCAACCGGAATGGCTTCTGCGCCGTCTGCTCAGGCAAGCAAAGAACTTTTCCCAACGAGAGTTAAACTTCCTGCTCGACAAAGGAATCGTACTTGACCAGGCGATCAAGAGCGGCGGAATAAGGTCACAGGATGCGCTCCTTGCGTTGCTTCTCCTCGCTCTTACCCCTCAAGAGCGGGTGCTGGAAGCGCGGTTACCAACCCGATCGTCTCCAAGAGGAAACGGCCGGCAACGAGCGCGCTGAACAGACTACCGATAACGCCAATCCCCAAAGTAATGGCAAACCCTTGCACCGGACCGGTGCCGACGACGATCAATATTCCTGCTGTCAGTAATGTGGTGATATTTGCATCTGCTAACGCGGACAACGATCTATCGAATCCACCTTTCACAGCGGCACGCGGTGATTTACCGGCCCGTTGCTCTTCTCTGATCCGCTCAAAGATGATCACATTTGCATCGACTGTCATCCCGATCGTCAGCAGAATTCCAGCGATTCCAGGGAGAGTCAACGTGGCGCCAAATAAAGCCAATCCTCCAAAGACGATCAGCATGGTGAGAATAAGCGCGAAGACGGCTACTAACCCGAGGAGACGATAGTAGATCGGCATGTAGAGCAAAACGAGGATAAACCCTGTTACAACGGTGATTATTCCCATTCGGATCGAATCGCGCCCTAAGGTCGGTCCGATCAACTCTTGTTCCATCGGGATCAATTCCACCGGCAAACTACCGGCGCGTAGAGATATAGCGAGAATTCGTGCTTCATCACGAGAAAAATCGCCGGTAATGGTAGTGGAGTCGATTACTCCGCGCGGACCGCGGGCAGCGGCCTCTTTGATCGACGCGGTAATTCCGGGCGCGCTAATCACAACATCATCGAGTGTAATTGCTATTCGATCATTGGGATTGAGACCGGCCAAAGCAGTGATAAACTGCTCGGCTCCTTCCCAGGTAAATTCAAGCGCGATGTGAAACCGACCGACGGCTTCTGGGTCTATCCGTGCTTCTGCAGAGTCCAACGCCGCGCCGGTCAGTATCGGTTCCCGCTCGACGAGATAGGGTATTCCCTTCCGATCACGGAGAATCCGCTCACGGAATCCGGGGATGCCCAGATCAGCATCCGCTCCCGTCCCTGCTCTTATAACATTGTGAAATTGCAGGATCGCTGTTTGTCCGACCAGACGTTCCGCCTCCTTGAGGTCGATAACGCCGGGAAGGTTTACCAGAACCCTGTCTGCTCCCATCGGCTTTACTACGGCTTCGGCCAGACCAAATTGATCGACACGTGTGGTTAATATAGTGATCACTTGATCGATATCGCGCTGCAGCTGTTCCGCAGACATCTCATCCGCTCCCTCAATGCCGTAAACAAGACGCACCCCACCCCGCAAGTCAAGGCCGAAATTGATTACATCTTCCAGCGGATGAAATGGATACAAATTTACTATTGCAATAATAATAACGCTGACGATCACCGCAAGGCGCATCCACTCCTTCTTGGCAATCCTGCCCCGTTTCATAGCCTCTCTCCTTATTTAGATAATTTCGTTGTAATACTGCTTTTAGCAAGACGCAGCGTAGTCTCATCTTCGAGTGTCATTACTACTGAATCATCTCCGATATTCACCACCGTCCCATAAATTCCACCTGCTGATATGATTCGATCGCCGCGTTTCAGTTCTTTTAGCAGTTGTGCATGTTGAGACTGTCTTTTTTTCTGCGGCCTGATCAACATAAAGTAAAAGACCGCACCGAAGAGGACCAGCACCATGATCAGCGGCAATATCTCACCGCCGGGCGCAACAGCATCTTGTCCCCATGCTGTAACGCCGAGCAGAAAAACCGCCAAACTTACAGTTGTAATTATTTTACCTGTCTTATTCATTTTATCACTCCTTTGATTCACTCTTTTTTCCATATTGTACATGACGATATATAGCGACAGCAAGGAATAACGCGCCGCCCACAACTATTATTACTGTAACGATTGTTTCATTCAACTCTCTTCTTCCTGCAATAATGACTTGATGCACCAAAAAGAAAAGAACAGTCCATATTATACAATAAGTGATCACTAAAATCAAGATACGAATGCGCATCTTGATTGAGAACGCATTCGCTAATAAGTCATAAGCAATAGTTACTATGGGGAGCAAGGTCCAAAGATATACAAATACAGGTGTAAGAGGAACAACGACAATGGCCAACAACAAGAGCAAGTGACCGGGAAGGAGGCCGAGGAGATTATCACGTGAGAAAAGACGACTGAATCCCCGCTTGGAGCGGAGGAAGCTATAGACCACATTGGATATAGTCGCCGTCGTTGCCATCACTAATGGCAACGCAGTAAGTTCCAGCGGGCCGAACCTACCTACCAACACTACTATTCCCAATAGGGCTAAGATGAACGGTATCTGCCAAATTGCCATTTCAGCTGCCTGTTTTTCTTTCTCAATCTCAAACCTCGTTCCTCAAACCTCAAACCTCGATCCTCGCACCTCGTTCCTCGAACCTCGTTCCTCGCACCTCGATC
>DOHL01000045.1:0-1519 GCA_003535305.1 Candidatus Acetothermia bacterium | reverse complement strand
GTTCCTCGCACCTCGATCCTCGAACCTCGGCCCCTTTTTATCCTTTAAGGCCGAATCATTACGCTTGATGCATATCATACAAGTCTATGCATGACCAAAGTAGCCAATCCAAGAAAGATAAACAGGCCTGTGGCATCGGTGATGGTGGTGAGAAAAGCGCCGCTCATCATCGCCGGATCCTTTCCTAAGCGGTTGAAAATAAACGGGATCGCCGTTCCTATTATTCCGGCTAACAGGACATTGATCCACATCGCAACTGTGATTATCACTCCGAGGTAGATATTCCCTTTCCAGAAGTAGGCGATAACTCCGATTTGTAATCCGAGCAATAAGCCATTTAGCAATCCTACTGCAACCTCTTTACGCAACACACGCCATAGGTCCTGAAAAGAGACTTTGCCCAAAGCGAGACCACGAATAGCAACCCCGATCGCCTGAATCCCTATATTCCCCCCCATATCGGTTATCATCGGAAGGAAGGCGGCCAAAATTACAACCTGGGCAAGGGTGTTCTCAAACCCAGCGATAATAGTTACTGCCAGCAAATTGAAGATAATATTTGCCGCCATCCAGGGAAGTCTCTTGCGGACAGCGACTGCGGGCGGTGAAAGAGGTTCTTCATCTCCACCTACGATTCCACTGAATTTAAGAAAGTCTTCGGTCGCCTCTTTGCGGATGACATCGATAACATCATCGACCGTTATGATTCCCAGCAGTTTCCCCGTATCATCGACAACCGGCAGCGCGATATAATTGTATTTATCAAAGATGAGCCCTACCTCTTCCACGTCGGTATCAACAGAGATCGTGGTCACGTCTTTGAGTAATAGCTCGGCAAGCCGTGTCGTCGGCGGGGAGAGAGCTAAATCACGCAGCGCCAACACTCCCTTTAAAGAATGATCATCATCGACAACGTAGGCATAATAGACCGTCTCTACTTCTTCCGACCGGCGGCGCAACTCGTCTATTGCTTCAGCCGCTGTCATGTCCAACGGTAATGCCACGACCTCAGGCGACATCAATCCACCGGCCGTATCAGGAGAGTATGCCAGAAGATCGATAAGCACCTTGGCTTCTTTTGCATCCATTTGCGCAAGGAAAGATCGTTGCGCATCGACAGGCAGAGCAGCAAGCAAATCGACGGCATCATCAGGATCCATCCGCCCGAGAATTCCGATCGCTTCGTCGTGACTGAGTTCATCGAGAATTTCAGCCGATTCTTCAGGCTCCATTTCACCGAGCGGTGCAGCTGCGGCTTTACGGACAGCGAGTTTACGCAGTATCTCTGCCGCCTGTTCGTCACTGAGATGGGAGAGAATCTCAGCGATGTCGGCTGGATGTTTTGTCAGTAACTCTTTGAATAAAATCTTCTTTTTCAATGTTCGCTCCTTTCCCACTTTTGCAGGAGAGAAATTTTGCATGAATTTTTAGAATAAAATTGTTTAGACACTAAAAAATAGGGTTGTGGGCTATAGGTCCAGAATCTTTATTTTTCCATTTACGAAACCCTGCAGAATGC
>DOHL01000053.1 GCA_003535305.1 Candidatus Acetothermia bacterium | reverse complement strand
CGTGAGTTGCTTGTGGCGCATGGGCGAACATTACAAGAGTTCAAAGATAACATACGGGCCCAGATTCAGCGCCAGATGCAAGAGACGGAATTACGCGCAACAGTAGTGGGAACGATCATTCCGACCGATGCTGAGCTGGAGGCCTTCCTTGCGGAGAATATCGCCCGCTACGAGCGACAAGAAGAGGTTCAGGCATCGCATATTCTGGTGGCTGATGAAGAACTGGCAAAAGAGATATTGGTTAAACTTGCGGAAGGAGCGATCTTCACCGAGCTGGCGCAAGAACATTCTACTTGTCCCTCGGCAGCTGAGGGCGGCGACCTCGGCCGGTTCGGTCGGGGCAGAATGATAAGAGAATTTGAAGAGGCGGCCTTCGGCCTGGAAGTCGGGGAAATAAGTGAGATCATCCACACCAGGTTCGGCTACCATATCATCAAACTGACTGGCCGGTGGCCGGCGCATCGGCCGATCTTAGACGAGATAAGAGACGAAGTTACAGCAGATTTCATCTCTGCAGAAGAACGAAGACGGTTCGAAGACTGGTATGAAGAACTGCGGGATGCTGCCACCGTGGAGGTCAAGCTTTTGCTTGTCGCAGCACAACTATTGTATCAACACAACCCCCTTCTTGGATTGGCTGAATTAGAGAGAATCAGAGATGAGGGGTTGGTAGATGATCCTCATCTCGGTTTTTTCATCGGGCACATATACGAAGAGAGATGGCGGGAAGTGCTGACAGAGCGTGGTGATCTGGAGGCGAAAGAGGAACGGACAACTGAAGAGGAAGCACGTTTAAACGAACTGATCGAACTCAGCGCGCACTATCGCATTACTGCGGTCGCCAACTATGAGCAAGTGCTGCAAGCAGGGAGAGTCGAACTTGACGAGCAGTTCCTGCAGCGGATACTCAGCCTTGCCCCTGAAAGCGTTATTGCGCTTTACTCTCTGGGAAGATTTCTCCAGGAACGGGGTGATGTTTTTGGAGCAGACAGCCGTTTCCGAGAAGTGATCAGTATTGATCCATCCTTTGTTCCGGCGATCATCGCTGTAGGTGAAATCGCATTCGCACAAGGATTTTATCGCGGTGCCGTGGAGCACTTTCACCGAGTGTTGGAGCTGCAGCCCGGTGATGTACGGACACTGATCAATCTCGGCCGGGCGTATATAGAAGTGGGAGAACTCGATCAAGCACAAGAGAGACTGACAGATGCACTGCAGCAAGACCCACGAAACCCGCACGCGTTAATCGGGATGGGAGACCTATCCCACCACCGCCTGAGCACTGCCATTGAAGAGGCTGATGCGCTGCGGGCACGCGATGATCTTACAGCCGAAGAAGAGGCACGGCTCGGCAAACTACAAGATGAGATCGAGCATTACGGCCGTCAAACGATCGACTATTATCAGCAGGTGATGGAGATAGCGCCGACGATCGATCTTCAACTGCGACTGGGCAGGGCGCATCTTACTGTTGGGTCAGTGGAAGAAGCAAAGTCAATATTCGAAGGTATTGTCCGCCGCGCGCCGTTCACTGGCGAGGCTTTTCATGCCTTGGGTGATATTTACCTGCAATTGGGCGATGAAGAGGCCGCGTTAGCAAACTTCCGCACCGGCTTTGATCGGACGATCTACCGCAGTATAGCATTAGATCCGGATCAGGCTGCTCTTCGCTTGGCGCTGGGGCGAAAGATCATCGAACTCGCCCCTGATGATGTCGAAATGCGGTTTAGAGTGGCGCGGGTCTACGAAGATCACTTCATGTGGAGTGGAGCGATCCGGCATTATGCGGCTATTCTTGATCTTGATCCGACATCGATACCGGCGTTGCGCGAAATTGCCAATGCGCATCTGCATCGGGCAGAACACGATATCGCGCAGAAATATCTGTGGCGCGCCATTCCTCATACTCAGACGGATGACGAAAAACTCTCGATATACCAGCAGATCATTGATATCGAGCGCGCTGAAGTCGGACATGGTGTCCCTTTAGGAACAGACGGATTAGATGCCCGGTTGGAGATGGCAAAGATACATATTGCACAAGAGAATATCGATCGAGCACAAGAGCTGCTGGAGAAGATTCAAGCTGATGATCCTGACCATCGCGTTGATGAAGTGCAAGCGTTACTCGCCCAGATCGCGCCTGTCGAAGAAGTTCCACCTGCACCGGAAGAAGAGGGATCAGAAGGTCAGCACAACGGCAGCGGGGAATGAGTCTATTCAACGAACTGGTCGCTCTTGTCGTAAAGCTGCGTTCGCCGGCAGGCTGTCCATGGGATCGCCGTCAAGACCATTTATCTCTGAGACCATATATAGTGGAAGAAGCCTATGAGGCAGTAGCAGCGATCGATGCCGGTGATATGGAAGGCCTGGCAAGTGAGCTGGGTGATCTGCTGCTGCAAATTCTTCTTCATGCCCAGATAGCGGCGGAAAAAGGTGAATTTACACTCGACGACCTACTCACCGATCTAAAAGAGAAATTGATCCGTCGTCATCCGCATGTTTTCGCGCATGGAAACTGCGAGATAGAAGCAATAAAAGCCAATTGGGAGAAGATAAAACAGAAAGAGAAACGGCGGATTCATACTATACCGGCATTGTTAACCGCCCGTAAATTGCTCGATCAAGCAGCCAATTTGGGAATTAAGCTCGATTTGGAAACTGCGGAGACAGAACATCAACGAGCAGGATTGGTAATTCTGCAAGCGATTAAGGAAGCACACGATGCAGGAATAGATCCGGAATTCGCCTTAAGAGAGACGACAACAAAACTGACCGAGCGTATGAACTCTCACCATGATGCACATGAGGTTGAGAGCATCCAAAGATGAACCCCTACTACAATACAAAAGAGGCATCGATTTTTTGGATTCAGACCAGCGAAGAGGCGATACATTTTATCGACGGAATCATAACCGCCTACGACGGAGTCGCCAATGTGCGACGTGATTACATCATAAAAGAGGGGAAACTTTATTTCAAAGTCTTCGTTACCGATGGAATGCATGATGAATTTTTCTCCATCATCGAGCGATGCAAGAAATATGTGCCGATCACTGATATTGTGATAGCTCAATGAAAGCCGCTAAGATCTATTTTCGCGCTGCGCAGAACAAGGAGAAATTTGCTGTTCAGTAAATTTCATCCACGAGCAAGCGTGCCGACGATATTCGATATCGATTTTGAATATCTATGGAAAGAGGGAAAGAGAGCATTGATCTTCGACCTCGATAGGACACTTGCTGCAGGTCGAAGAGCGAATTTACACCCGAAAGTATACAGACTGCTCAGTTCGTTGCAAGAACGAGGATTCGCAGTCGCTATTCTTACAAATCGTCACTTTCAGGTAAAGAGAGACCAGGTGATCGCTGATCTTGCGCAGAACTACCCACTTATTTATGCAGCAGGCAAACCGGGCAAAAAAGGATTTTTGACACTGATGGCAAAGATGAACGCGACACCGGCCGATACCGTAATGATCGGTGATCGTCTCCTCACTGACATTTGGGGTGCCAATCGCTTAGGCATTTACTCAATACGGATCGTCAGTAAATCTCGTGTAATTCGAAAACCTGGTACAAGATGAGCAGTGTAAAGCAACTGCTTGTTGATGTTCCCGTCCCGGTTGTGTCTCAACGCCGCCAGCAGTTCCGGTTTCTGGTAGGGAGGATGACGCAGCTGATTCCTGCGTTCACGTGCCTCCTGCCCTGCACAATCTCTGTGCAGGGCAGGAGGCAGCGGTCCCCACATCAAGTGGAGAAACGATCAATGATA
>DOHL01000103.1 GCA_003535305.1 Candidatus Acetothermia bacterium | reverse complement strand
CTTTCGTAACCTGTGTCTCTTGGCGGCTAAACTGTCATTTGTCGATAAATATTACTTTTATCTCTCCCGGCATGACAAGGCCGAGCCTTTTACGGGCCAAGTATTCAATATACTCGGGATCATCTATTTTCATCAGTTTTTCCTGTAACGCGTGATTGTGCATTAACACAACGACTTGTCGTTCCTGCTGCGCGGCAAGGAGACGACCTACACGATGAATATGGATAAATCGTCCGATATAAATTATCAGGAGAAGAAGGCTGCACAGAAGAACGGTTATGGCGATGGCTCGGCGCCATATCCCGGAAAAACGCCTTCTCTTCCATTGTGAACCGGCAAGACCTGTTCGATATCGTTCCATTCTCTCAAGCTCGTTTATTTACCGCGGGCGTAGTCTGACTGTGCCTGTCTGCCCGCGCAATAACCTGAAAAGCGGTATTCTCAACCTTGAACCTCGTTCCTTGAACCTTCCTTCTCCGTGGCCATCGCGCCAATTCGAGCTCAAACTCCTCTTCAATCCGTAATAATTGGTTGTATTTGACGACTCTGTCTGTCCGGCAGACCGACCCCGTTTTGATCTGCCCACAGGCAGTGCCGGTTGCCAAATCAGCGATCGTTGTGTCCTCTGTTTCACCGGATCGATGTGACACAATGCTGGTATAACCGGCAAAAGAGGCGATATCGATCGTCTCTAACGTTTCGGTCAATGTTCCGATCTGATTCAATTTTATGAGGATGGAATTCCCTATCCCTTCTGTAATACCATCCTGCAGACGCGCTGCATTGGTAACAAAGATATCATCTCCCACAATCTGAACTTTCTCCCCCAATGTTGCGGTCAATCTCTTCCATCCTTCATAGTCTTCCTCTGCTAATCCGTCTTCGATGGAGACTATTGGGTATTTCTCTGTCCACTTTTGATAGAGATCGACAAGATCGACAGCAGAGAATTTTTCCGGCTGCCCATTGATATTGAGCGAATAAGAACCAGTAAAGAAACTAGAAGCGGCGGCATCGAGCGCCAGCGCGATCTCCTCTCCAGGGCAATAGCCGCTCTCTTCGATCGCTCTGACAAGGAGTTTGATCGCATCTTCGTTCTCCGGTAGATTAGGGGCAAATCCTCCTTCATCTCCCACTGCTGTCGATAGATTTTTTTCTTTCAAGATTGCCTTTAAAGTGTGAAAAACCTCCACGCTGGCGCGCAGCGCGCTCGAAAACGAAATAAACCCCAATGGCACAATCATAAACTCTTGTATATCAAGATTGTTATCGGCATGAAGGCCGCCGTTTAAGACGTTGATCAATGGAATCGGCAGAAGAGATTTTTTTACTCCAGCGATATAGCGAAAAAGCGGAATATCAAGACTGTTAGCCGCTGCTTTGGCAGCAGCGATCGAAACAGCGAGGATTCCGTTCGCTCCCAACCGGCCTTTGTTCTCTGTTCCATCGAGATCGATCAACGAGCGATCGATCTCCTCTTGCCTCAGAACATCTTTCCCAATGATGGCCGGCGCGATCTCTTCATTGACCCGCTGCACTACTCTGTTGACTCCGCGGCCATGAAAGCAAGCCGAGTCGCCATCACGAAGCTCTATCGCTTCAAATTTTCCTGTGGAAGCACCGGAAGGGACCGCTGCTCGCCCCCATGTGCCGTCGGTCAACGTAACTTCTGCTTCCACCGTTGGATTACCACGAGAATCCAATATCCACCGCGCGCAGACATCAGCAATAATCATCTTCTCCCCCTCTATCCAGACTCAGATATGATATGCCATTATAATCACATGCTGCGATAACGACAATGGCAGATGTCCAAGAAGCTCAAGGTGCGAGGTCACAGCCCACGGTAATTTCTCCCAAGGCAAGAAAGTTCTGCTTGAGGTTTTATGTTCAAAGTGCTACGGCAGCGGGAAACCAGGAGGAAGGTTGACTCCCTGAGTAAGCTCTCCCATCGTCTTCTGGCTGATATCTTGAGCTTTGTTCTGCGCCTCCTGAATCGCTGCTACAACCAGGTCTTCCAGCATCTCAACATCTGCAGGGTCAACGACTTCTTTCGCAATCGTCAGACCGGAAATTTTACCATGACCGGTAACGATTGCAGTAACCATTCCGCCGCCTGCGCTTGCTTCCACTTGGAGTTTTGTCAGTTCGGCCTGTTTTTTCTTCAAGTCTTCTTGGAGGCTTTGTGCCTGCTTCATCAATTTGCCAATATTTCCTATTCCTTTCATCATTCCTCCTTTACAATTTTACCTGCAAAGACTTGACAGACAAGCTCTGCCTTCTTCTGCAGATCTTCGGTTGGTGAAGGACGCCTTATTGCGCCATCAGCAAATCTTATATCCACATCGATCTCTGATCCCAAATATCGCCGGACCATTCCTACCAAATATTGGAGATTCTCTCGTCTCTCTAAACTCTCTTTGTGAAAAGAATACTTGCGGTCGAATGCAATCTGTAACCGGTTTTTATCTAAGCGCGGCTCTCCCTCAGAGAGAAAGGCGGCAATAGATATCCTTTCTTGTTCTATCATTTTAAAGATCGTCTCCCATTGCTTGGCAAAAGAATCATCCGCTGCTATTCTGACAGGAGTTGCTTTGTCTGCTCCATCTTCGTTCGGTGTGGGTAAAAGAGGGGGGGTATTGGGCTGCGATCTTTGCTCGTCGTTCTGTGATTCACTTGCTCCTTTTGTCGGTAAATCCGTTATCGCGTCGCTTCCCCGCGTGAACAGACCCAACTCATTCATAATACCTAATACCCCGACTTCAACTAAAATCCGTTGGTCGATCGATCGCATAAGATCCTGTTTCAGCAGAAGCAATCCCTGGCAAAGCTCGATACGTTGCGCTACAGTCAGGTTTACTTTCTCTGTCTCCTCTCCATCGCGCACAATCATATCTCGCACAAAGGAGATCAAATCCCCGAGAAAGAGTTCGATCTCTTTTCCCCGTTCCACTAAATCAGCGATCTGCAGTAAAACTTGCTGGTGATCGCCCTTGATAAGAGCATTAAAAAAAGAAGCGACAAATTCCGGCCCAACTGCACCGAGCATCTCTAACAGATCTTGGACAATAATCGGTCCTTCCTGAGTAAAGGCGGTTGCCTGTTCCAGCATTACCAACGGATCCCGTAACGCTCCATCCGCCTTGCGGGATAGAAGAGCGACCGCCGCATCTTCGATCGCGATCCCTTCCTGTTGACAGATATCCTTTATCCTCATCTCTATTTTTGCCGGCGGAATCTTCTTGAAATCAAATGCCTGGCAACGCGAAACAATCGTTGCCGGCAATTTATATGGTGCAGTGGTGGCAAAGATGAACAGAACCTGCGGCGGTGGTTCTTCCAGCGTTTTGAGCAGAGCATTGAACGCCTCGTTCGTTAACATATGGACCTCGTCGATGATGTAGACCTTATAGCGCAAATCGGCCGGCGCAAAGTTAACTCCCTCTCGCAATTGGCGAATATGATCTATACCGCGATTGGAGGCGCCATCGATCTCCATTACATCGAGAGAGCGTTGATTACTGATCGCCGTACAATTAGCGCAGCTGTTGCATGGTTCGCCACCTGCGGGATCAAGGCAATTGACCGCTCGCGCGAGGATGCGCGCAATAGTCGTCTTCCCGATTCCCCGCTCTCCGGCGAACAAGTAAGCATGGCTGATTTCACTGGCTGACACGGCATTCCGCAGGGTTTGTATGGTCTCTTCTTGCCCTATAACTTCGGAGAACCGTTGTGGCCGCCATCGCCGATAGAGTGATCTGTGCACAGGTCTGTTCGTCAATTTACGTACACCTCGGGTTGTAAACACGAATACTCATTTTCACTAAAGGCATGCGATGCCGGCACTGACGAGTTATCTTCCAAGAGTCCTCGGATGTGCATTTCCATGGCCTCGCGCATATTGCGTTCAACTTCCTCCACCCTATCTGCAGCGAGCAACAATGAGAACTCCTGATTTGCTTGCCGAATCACCTCATCGTGCGAAATGCTTGGCTCTATCTCCAACACATAGCAAGATGGTATGGCCATCATCGTTTCTTCTCCAATACTTCACGAATAGCTGTAAGTTCTTTCAACATACGCCTGAGGGTTTCCGGGCCGCTCTCTTCCACGACTTCCTTTTGGACATCCTCAGATCTCGGAATCGTATAACCTCTAACGCTTTCCATGATGGTATCTTTCAACCCGTCAAGATCCCTGACGCCTAACAATTTTATTTCGGCCTGTGCGCCTTGCGCGCCACCAGCACCTGCTGTTTGAACGTGAATTTTTCCAATATTGAGCATCCTCTGGACCGGTCCTTGAGTTACATCCACATTAGTAATCTTTGAGTATAGAACAGTAACACACTTTCTCCAAAATACGCCTTTCTTCACCTTAACAGAATCACTGTCAAGGACATATTCCAGGGATCTGTAATACGCTGGAATCCAGAGCAGAATAAGACCCATGAGTATTAACCACCCGATTATGCTAAGACCCGAGATGAGGTTGCCGGGATAGTCAAGAATGAATATTAAAAGCACACCCGG
The DNA here is from genome assembly GCA_003535305.1 of Candidatus Acetothermia bacterium. Lineage (GTDB taxonomy): Bacteria > Bipolaricaulota > Bipolaricaulia > UBA7950 > UBA7950 > UBA7950. The sequence goes on along the minus strand of DOHL01000103.1, from coordinate 175 downwards.
CACCAAACCAAGAACAAACGGGATGACCCAGCAGATAAACGATAGAGTCTTCAGCTCTTTTTCAGGTTTCACTACAATAGATTCCATTTTTCCTCCTTCCTGCCCTTAATGGCACAGAACGTCTTGCGGATAAAAGAAGTCGGCGCCTGCCTGTGCGCCTGCCTGTGCGGTACAC
>DOHL01000012.1 GCA_003535305.1 Candidatus Acetothermia bacterium | reverse complement strand
CGTCTTTCAACGGGACAGGTCTGTGGTTAATGTATAATCTGGGATCTATCCCTGTACAGTAACTCAAGCGCAAGGAGCCTATATCTGAAAGCGAAACAGATGTAAAAGAGAAGGATTGCACTGGCAAGTAAAATATGGTAATATTACTGCCAATGAACTCGTTTTACTCGTCTTGTTAGGGCTGTAAAACGAGTTTCTCTTATCATTTCCATGCGGGGGTAAGTCAATGTCTAAAAGACCAATAGCAGAACCGTATAAGATAAAGATGATTCAGGTACTACGCCAAACGACAAAGGAAGAACGACAAAGAACAATCGCCACGGCAGGATACAATACTTTCCTGCTGCATAGCGCTGACGTTTATATCGATCTATTAACCGATTCCGGCACCTCGGCGATGAGCGATGATCAATGGGCGGGGATGATGCTGGGAGACGAGGCCTATGCCGGTAGCGTTAACTTCGATAATCTGATCGCCGCAGTGACCGAGGTCTATGGATATCGTTATACCGTACCTACGCATCAGGGTCGGGGCGCTGAGCATATCCTTTCCCAAATACTGATCAAAGATGGAGATTACATTCCAGGGAACATGTACTTTACCACTACCAAACTCCACCAGGAACTGGCCGGCGGAACTTTTGTCGATGTGATTATCGACGAAGCGCACGATCCGCAGAGCACACATCCGTTTAAGGGGAATGTCGACTTAGCCAAGTTGCAACAATTGATCGATGAGGTGGGACCGGAGAAGATCCCGTACATCTGCATAGAAACGAATGTAAATATGGCTGGGGGACAGCCGGTCTCGTTGGACAACTTGCGAAAAGTGAGAGATCTGTGCAATCAATACGGGATCAAAGTCATCCTTGACTCTACTCGCACAGTGGAGAACGCCTTCTTCATCCAAGAGCGGGAAGCAGGGAATAAAAACCGCTCCATTAAAGAGATCGTGCGGGAGATATGCTCATATACCGACGGCGCTACAGTAAGCGGGAAGAAAGATTGCTTGGTCAATATCGGTGGATTCCTCGCCACTGATGATGAGTGGCTCTTTGAGGAAGCGAAGAAACTGGTCGTCATCTACGAAGGTCTTCACACTTATGGAGGGTTAGCCGGACGGGATATGGAGGCGATGGCACGCGGGATGCGAGAGGCGGTCGCTACTGATGATGGTGTCACCTGGCGGATCAATCAAACTCGTTATTTAGGTGAACAACTCCTCGCCGCCGATATTCCAATCGTTGTTCCGATCGGAGGGCATGCTGTCTACCTTGATGCCAAGCGTTTTCTGCCTCATATTCCGCAAGATCAGTTTCCTGCACAAACTCTTGCTGCTGCTCTGTACGTCGAATGTGGAGTGAGAGCAATGGAGCGAGGAATCGTCTCTGCCGGCCGCAATAAAGAGACAGGAGATCATAACTATCCGCAATTGGAATTGGTGCGCCTCACCATTCCGCGTCGTGTTTATACCAACTCGCATATGGACGTTGTAGCGCAGGGAGTTATCGATCTCTATGCGCGCCGCGCAGAGATATCCGGTTTAAAGATGGTCTATGAACCGGAAGATTTACGCTTCTTTCAGGCGAGATTCGAGCCTTGTTAATCCTACTTCATCTGTGAGTAGTTGCGCTTTTTAGTTCTAAATCACGCTGAAAGGTCAGGGCTCGCTGTAATAAGTCCATGCCCTGCTGGATAGTCATTCCGCAGGGGTGAATATTACATCGGAACGAGCATGGTTATATGGCGCTGGAATGACAAGTACCAATTAATGAATCCTACTTATACGGCGGTTGCTCCTTGGTAGAGCCGCCGTTCTTCTTTTTGCTCCATCGCAGCCATGGCCATCTCTTTTGTAAATCAGCGAGAGTAACTCGTCTACCGAGCAGGATGGAAAGACCGATCCATGCAAGCCATGAGGCCGGAGTAAGCGGGGTTAAAAGGGCGAATACCCCCCACACAATCATGAGGATTGCGATGATCTTACGAGCAATTTTTTTGACCGATGCTCGGTTCATATAATCTCACTCGCCGCTTTGCGCAGCCTATTCATTATTGCTGCGCCGATTCCCTGCTCATCGAATATCTCTGCCACGAGCACATCCACTCCAGCAGCATCGAGCCGACGTAATCCGGCAAAGAGGTTCCTCGCTATTTGCGTAAGGTCGGCTCGTGCGCCGATTATAACGACGCAATCCGCCTCTTTATAGTAACTGCTGTTCTCTTCTCCTGCCAGCACTCCCACCCGTCGCCCTTCTGCCTTATACTGAGCGATGAGCGCGATGATCTTCTCGACCATCTCCGCTCCGCTGACAAGGATCAGCGGCGTCTGCGGCGCGTAATGACGATATTTTAATCCGGGTGAGCGGGCCGGCCCGCTGTCCTGTTTCTCTACTCCGAGCAAATCGACCTTTCCTGTGACCTTCTTTAACTCTTCAATAGTAATGCCGCCAGGACGCAAGATGCATGGGGGAGCCACCGTTAAATCGAGGACGGTTGATTCCACCCCGACATCAGTCTCTCCGCCATCAAGAATCAGATCTATCCGTTCTCCTAAATCGTGGAGAACATGAGCAGCAGTAGTCGGACTCGGTCTTCCCGCACGATTGGCCGATGGAGCGGCAATCGGCGTTCTGCCGGCGCGAATCAGCGCCAATGCTACGCGATGAGCAGGAATACGTACACCGATCGTGTCCAGACCGGCACTCACCTCGTCTGGCACGGCCTTGTTGCGCTGCAGAACCAGCGTCAGCGAACCGGGCCAGAATCGCGCTGCCAGCGCATAGGCGGACAATGGCACTTGACAGGCGACCCGCAACAGATCATTGAGCGACGCAATATGGAGGATGAGCGGATTATCAGTCGGTCGTCCCTTGGCAACGAAGATGCGCCGCACTGCTTCTGCTGAGAGACCATTAGCCCCCAGACCGTAAACCGTCTCCGTCGGGAATGCAACGAGCCGTCCCTGGCGGATCATCTCTCCTGCTTTTGCAAGGATCACGCGATCAGGAGAAAGAGGATCAACAGTGATTACTTTTGCTTCTGCGTTGAGGTTCATCTTCTCTTTCCTTGTTCGGCTCTTACCTTTACTAAATTACCTATCAGGTCGCCAGTAATAGTGAGTAAAGAGATAATAGCCGATGACCGGCAAGGTATTCAGTCTGGGAATCAGGGACACAATACCTATTTCTTTTCTTTCTTGCGCCCTGTTCTTTTCTTCTTCAGGTTTATCTATAAAATTACCCTAATGGCAGCAATTCTCATTATGGGG
>DOHL01000140.1:4378-5415 GCA_003535305.1 Candidatus Acetothermia bacterium | reverse complement strand
ATTCTCTATTCTCTGTCCTCTGTGGTTTTATTAACACATATTTTGGGTTAATATACATGATACACGCTCACGCTGCGAACAGCTTAAACCAGTTTGTCGCGACGGTTCCTCTTCGCGGAGAATATCTCTACAACAAGGCAAGACGATGAAATTATTGATTTATTCAAAAGCGCTGTATTCAACATGGATCTATTATAGCCCTGACAGAATCCTCTTTGACGCCGGGGAAGGGGCAAGTTCATACCTCGGCAACAAATCGTTCGCGATTAAGAGAATATTTCTCTCCCATGGTCACACTGATCACATCTCCGGATTAATGGGGTTGATTAATATTCGTAACAGCGGAATGGGCGATACAGAGAAGGAGTTACTGATTTACTACCCTAAAGGGAGCTTCTTTATCTCGGAGTTGATCTCCTATTTTGATCGCACCAATCGTCATTTGAACTATCATCTGGAATGGATGCCTCTTATACCGGGAGAGCGAATCCCTCTTCTCTCCGGACAGATGCCGCGTTATATTGAGACTTTCCCTACCGTCCATGTCAACAACGAGCCCTCTCTCGGCTATACCATCGTTGAGGATCGAACCCGTCTCCGCTCTGATCTAACGGAATTAACACAGACGGAAATCACTCAGATTGTGCGGCAACAGGGGCGTGAATCAGTCACTGAAACGTACTCCCAGCGCCTCTTTACCTATGGCGGTGATTCAGTTCCGATCAAGGCCGACTATATCAAAGGAACAGAAGTCCTCTGCCACGATGCTACCTTTCTTGATGAGCAGGATCGCAAAGAGTATAAGCACGCCACCCTTGCCGAAGCCATCGAAGTGGCACGTGCAGCACACGTAAAAAAGGAGCTGATCGCCATCCATATCTCCAGTCGGTATAAGGATAAGATCAGGAAGATCACTGCAGCAAGCGGACATTACAAAGGACTGGACTTCAAAGTAACGCTCGTTCCGCCGGGAAGAATCTTCATCGTCGATTAAGATTTACCGCAGAGCTCGGCTGAGAACAAGGGTGATGGGTAAG
>DOHL01000140.1:0-3971 GCA_003535305.1 Candidatus Acetothermia bacterium | reverse complement strand
ATGGACTGCAAACTCTGGACTTGCTCCGACTATTCACCATTCACTATTCACTATTTACGATTCACCATTCACCATTCACCATTTACGATTCAGTTTTGAGTTAAGAAATACAAGGGAAAGAAGGTTTTGGTCTCTGAGCCTCGGTCCTCGTGTCTTGATCCTCGAACCTTATAGAAATTCCGATACTTTCCAGTTACAGGATCGCTCAACTAAGATGCAAATATCTCAATCGCTGAGTGATATCCCATTCCTCCACAGGGACCAGAAGAACTGCTCGTAAAGAGCAGCGATCTGCGGGGACTGTAAAATGGCAATATTCACCTCGTTGTTCCTCTCCAGCGAGTGAAAATTCCAATTGGTCGATCCAAGGAGGATATCTTCGCTATCGATGATCACCAATTTGGCGTGAGTGATGAGCGCAGGATCATCGAACCGCACATAGACACCGCGCATCAACAGGTAAAGAGCAGCCGCTTTGCTGTGTTCTGACCACGTGGGGAAGGGCGCATTGTCATCGATGATTACTTTCACCTCCAGGCCGCGTTGTGTTGCGTCGACCAACGCAGCGAGAATTCTGTTAGACAGACTGTCGGGGAAATAGGGATAGTAAGCAATGCGATACATCACCACATACACTGAGCGGCGGGCAAGATTGAGTAATTGAAGAAGTACATCACCGTAAATTTGCGTGTCATTGGTGTCAAAGAGCGGAATCACCACAGGACCGGTCTTTGGAAGCGTGGTGAGATCGAAATGAATTGTTTCTTCTTCCAAATTATCTTCCCATAAGCGAGTGAAATAAGCGGCAAAGGCGCCGGCTACCACCTTGCAAATGACGATGATATTCGCCTGTTCCTGATGGTAGAAGGCACTGTAGTTCCAGTTGGACGAACCGAGGATCACTATTTCACCGTCGATTATCACCAACTTAGCGTGCGTGGTGATCTCATCTGAATCGAAACGGACTTCGATGCCATGAGAGTGTAAAAAGACGAAAGCTGCTTTGTTTCGCTCTCTGATTCGCGGCGCCCAATCGCTTTGGTCAAAAAGGACCTTTACCTCTACTCCTCTGTCGGCAGCAGCGACCAATTGGTGCCAAAGTTGATCGCGATCAACGTAGTTGTAATAACGGGCGGACATAATAGCGATGTGAATATATTCCGTAGCGGCACGAAATGCTTCCTCAAGAGCAGTGCGGTAAGTGCTCGTCTCCGGGCGGCATATAAGCGGCAAAATGGCAGGATAAGTCCCTTCAGCAGCGTGATTATCAAATGCCGGCACAGCGACAAAGATTACCAGCAGCAGGAGAAAGACGTTAAATCTAATTTTAATCGTAAATCGCATTGATTTTTACCTTTGCAAACACCCAGTTCTCTTTAGTAAGATTATAGCTTAAGGAGGATGATATGATCAAAAAATTGGAACATTCATATTTGCGACGAAAATGTGATCCGTCGATCTTTGATTTTACGACGACTGATGAATTGGAGCCACTCAACCGCATCATCGGACAGGAAAGAGCGATTGAGGCGCTCAAACTGGGATTGGGAGTAAAAGACGCCAAGAACAGATATAACATTTACGTCTCCGGAGAAGCAGGGACAGGTAAATTATCAGCGGTAGAGCACTTTTTAAGCCGAATCAGTAAAGATGAACCGACACCGCCTGATTTATGTTATGTCCACAACTTTGATGATCCGCACGCTGCACGTTATATCGAACTTCCTGCGGGACTGGGAAGCAAGCTGCGCAATGATATGCATCAACTTATCTCCCACCTTAAACGCGATATTCCGAAAGTCTTTGAATCCGATGAATTCAGAGCACGGAGCAAGAAGATCAGCGAGCGCTTTGTTGAGCAAAAGACAAAACTATTTGAGAAATTGGAGCAAGATACAAAAAAGCACGGATTTGCTATCCAGAGAACACCGATCGGGGTCAATACTATCCCGTTAAAAGAAGGGAAAGAGCCTCTCAGCCAAGAGGAATATGAAACGCTCTCGCCGGAAGAGAAACAACAGATCATCAATCGCCAGGCTGAGGTTCAGGAATTGATCAAGGTAGCGATGCAGGAGATAACAGCGGTCGAAGAGGCACGAGAAGAAGAAGTAAGAAAACTGGCGAAAGAGGCGGTCTTATTTATGATTGAACCCCGTTTTGCCAAGTTAACAGAGAAATATGGCCATATCGAAAAAGTAGCCACGTTCCTTACAGATCTACAAAATGACATCATCGCCAATCTGGAAGATTTTCAGCAGGGAACAAATCAAGCGCCGAAAATGCCCATACCTATCCCCATGCCGCAGGTTGACCGCTTTAAGCATTACGATGTCAACCTATTGGTGGATAATTCCACAACAGAAGGAGCGCCGGTGATTGTGGAAGAGAATGCCACTTACCCTAATCTTTTCGGCTCTTTAGAGCGGCGTATTCAATTTGGATTCGTTACCACTGATTTTAGTTTGATCCGCGCCGGCTCTCTCCATCGGGCGAATGGCGGCTATTTAGTTCTTACTGCCAGCAACCTGTTCCGGTTCGGGGTATCCTGGGAAGCGTTGAAGATTGCGATTAAGCGGCGGGAGATAAAGACTGAGGACCCGGCTCAGATGCTCGGCTATGCCGCTCCGGAAGGAGTTAAACCGGAACCAGTACCGCTGAATGTCAAGATTGTCATCATCGGTAGTCCGTTGTTATACGAACTGATCCACCATTATGACGAGGATTTCCAAAAACTATTCACGATAAAAAGCGAGTTTGATGTAGAGATGGCGTGGGTCCCCGGTTGCGAACAGGATTTCGCACGATTCATCAGGACGCAATGCGAAGAAGATCCCAGTCTCTGCCCGTTCGATAAGACAGGAGTAGCCAGGATAGTGGAGTATGCAAGTGAATTGGCCGGAGATCAGCAGAAACTCTCCTGTCGCTTCAGCACGATCACTTCAATCATCAAAGAAGCCTGCTATTGGGCCAAGGAGGCCGGCGCATTACATGTTTCGTCTGAATATGTACGTAAAGCGCTTGAGAAACAGGATCAACGGCGGAATATGACCGAGGAGAAAGTCCGTGAGATGATCACCCGCGGCCAAATTCTCGTCGATACTGACAAGAGAGTGGTCGGTCAAGTCAACGGCCTTGCGGTTCATCAATGGGGCGACTTTGCATTTGGCCGGCCATCGCGCATTACTGCCAACGTCTATACAGGCAAGGACGGGGTTGTCGATATTGAGCGGGAAGCGAAACTCGGCGGTAAGACCCATACAAAGGGAATCATGATTTTGAAAGGATTCCTCGGCGAGAAATTTGCGAAGAAAAAACCGTTCAGCTTTTCCGCCAGTCTAACATTTGAGCAGAGTTATTCGCAAGTCGACGGAGACAGCGCTTCAAGCACGGAATTATATGCCATCCTCTCCAGCCTTGCCGATCTGCCGATCGATCAAGGAATCGCCGTTACCGGATCGGTAAATCAGAAAGGAGAGATTCAGCCGATCGGCGGAGTGAATGAAAAGATCGAGGGTTTCTACATGGCATGTAAGGCCAAGGGACTTACCGGCAAACAGGGTGTCCTGATCCCCAAGGAGAACATCGATAACCTGATGTTAAAAGACGAGGTTGTCGAAGCAGTGGCAGCGAAAAAGTTTCATATCTACCCCATCTCCACTATTGAAGAAGGAATTGAAGTTCTCACCGGAGTTCCGGCGGGAACGATGCGTGAAGATGGAACCTTTGCTCCGCAGACCGTCTTTGCGCGTGCACAACAACGACTGGAAGAGATCGGAAAAGCTTTGAAAGCGGAAAAAGAGGAGAAAGAGGGATAATTGCGATAGAGAAATTATCGGCATCTTATCGAGGCTATTGCATAAACCCACCTCTCTTGAGAGACAAGAGATTTCATCACCTTAGAGGTGTAGTAGCAGAAGAAGGGGGTTACTATCTCCCCTTCCCCGAGTACCCAGCAATTCTCATTTTAGCGT
>DOHL01000057.1 GCA_003535305.1 Candidatus Acetothermia bacterium | reverse complement strand
ATAATCTTTCCTCCAGCAACTATCGGCATCATCGGCGGCGGACAATTAGGGAAGATGCTCTCCCAAGCGGCGAAACGATTTGGCTATCGTGTGATTATCCTCGATCCGATGCCGTTATGCCCGGGCTCTGGGCTCTGCGATGAACATATTGTGGCAGAGTTCGATGATCCGGAAGCTATTGCCGTGTTGACAAAGAAGGCCGATATCCTCACCTTTGAATTCGAAAATGTCGCTTCTACCCCGCTCAGGCAGGCAGCCGATCGAGTGGCGGTCTTTCCCCACCCCTCTACTCTGCATACACTCTCCCATCGTGTGCGTGAGAAGAGAGCGATGCAAGAAATCGGGATAAAGGTGGCGGACTTTATCGTTCTCAACACCGATAAACAACTGACAGAGGCCGTTGCCGCAATCGGTCTTCCGGCAGTGTTAAAGACAGTCCAAGGCGGCTATGATGGTAAAGGACAGCAGGTGTTAAGATCAGTAGATGATCTTACTGCGCTCTCTTTTTCCGGCGCGCATATTATGGAGGCTTACGTTCCATTTGCCAAAGAGATCTCAGTGATCTGTGTCCGGAGCGCAACGGGAGAAATTCGGAGTTTCCCTGTTGCAGAGAATATCCATCGGAACAATATCCTCCATCAATCTATTATTCCTGCTCGTATCTCTGAATCTACAGCCCGGCAGGCGACTGAATATGCGGAACGAGTAGTAACAGGATTAAACGGAGTGGGCGCTTTCGGGATCGAGATGTTCCTCTGCGCAGATGGAGAGATTATGATCAATGAGGTTGCGCCCCGCGTCCATAACTCAGGGCATTACACCATCGAAGCATGTCACACATCACAGTTTGAACAGCATATTCGTGCTATCTGTAATCTCCCGCTCGGAGAGACCGGCCTGCGGAGAACAGCAGTGATGATCAATATCATCGGCGATAAGGACAATCGATCGGCACGGCTGGAAGGGATAACTGCCGCTCTGCGCATACCTGAGGTCAATCTCCATTTATACGGGAAAGAGGAGCTGCGCTGCGGCCGTAAAATGGGCCATATTACCGCATTGGCCGATTCGCTTCCGATTGCCGTCGAGCGGGCGGAAACAGCACATCGCTGTTTGAGGTGGAAGGATGACTGACAGACGAATAGCCCTCTTGTCCGAAGATGCACAAGACCTTCAACTATTGGAGCAGGGAGCGGAAATTCTGATCCGATTCTCTGTCCCTTACGATCTCCAGCATATATCAGCTCATTTAACGCCGCAGCGACTGCATGATTATGCTGTAAAGGCACAAAAAGACGGCATCGCAGTAATTATCGCAGCAGCGCGCGGAGCAGCTCACCTGTCAGGCGCAATCGCTTCGCTTACCACCTTGCCGGTAATCGGAGTTCCGCTGGAATCATCGCTGAGCGGCATGGATTCTCTCTTGGCTACCGTACAGATGCCGGCTGGAATTCCCGTTGCCACGATGGCAATCGGTCTTGCCGGTATAAAGAACGCCTGCTTTTTTGCCGTGCAAATTCTGGCATTAAATGACACGGCGTTGCAGATGCAGTTGATCGACTACCGCCGGCGTCTCCGCGATGAAGTGGTGGAAAAAGGCGAGCGCCTACGTGAACACGGATATCAGCTCTATCCCGAAAGATGATGCGCGAACATAACTATTTAGCCGCAAACAAGAATGACAAATACAGCATTGTGAAGATAGGGACGGGAGCCTCATTGAGAAATTCAGTATAATTAGAGGTATGACAATCAAAATCGGTGTAGTACAATTAAATCCTTCTGTAGGAGCAATCAGCGCCAATCGTGACGAGATAATCCGCTATATCGACGAGGGGCGGAGGCGGCACTGCGATCTTGTCGTCTTCCCGGAGCTTGCGCTCGTCGGCTACTCTCCCCTTGATCTACTGTGGCAGCGAGAGTTTATCCAGACAGCTGAAGCAGCGCTGGAGGAGATTGTCCGTAGCTCAACTGATATCAGCGTGATTTTGGGAACGATTGAACAGCGACCAGGTTCCAGCAGCACAGCGAATGTCTACGATCTATCCTCTATGCATCACGACACACGGCTTTACAATACGGCATTTCTTATCAGTGATTGCGTGGTTATCGGCAAGGTATACAAAATATATCTCCCTTCATTTGACGTCTTTGCCGAAGAACGTTACTTCACTTCTCAAGAACGTATACAGATATTCGATCTTTATGGCAAGAAGATCGGAATCAACATCTGTGAAGATCTGTGGCATGATGAGGGTCCGACCGGGCGGCAAGCAGATCTGGGAGCTGATCTTGTGATCAACCTGTCAGCATCGCCGTTCTATAGAGGTAAAACAACGATCCGCCATACATTGGGAAGACGCCGTGCATTGGAAAACGGCATCTCCCTTCTCTATGTCAACTTATGCGGAGCGCAGGATGAAATCATCTACGACGGAGGGAGTTTTGCTTACGATTCTAACGGGCGACTCATATTTCAATCTCCTTATTTTACCGAGGGACTGACCGAGTTTGTCTATAGCGGCCAGGGAGCCCCAATAACAGAACCAAAAGAAGAGCCGATGGAGCACGTTTACCAGGCAATCGTCCTCGGCATCCGTGATTACGTGCAGAAGAATAACTTTACTGACGTCTTTATCGGATTGAGCGGTGGGATCGATTCTGCGCTTACTTCGGCTTTAGCTGTGGAAGCGTTGGGAGCCAAGCAGGTGACAGCGGTCTTTATGCCGAGTGATATTACAGCAGAGGAGAGTCGTATCTGCGCTTATGAAACCGCGCAGCGATTAGAAATCGAAATCCTGGAAATATCGATCGCTGAGCTGATGGAACGATATCGGCTATCTCTTCCTCCTATTGTAGAGGGCATTGTCGCTGAAAACCTTCAACCGCGTATCAGGGGCAATATATTGATGGCACTGGCCAATAGTCGCGATTCTCTTGTCCTCGCACCGGCCAATAAATCAGAGATCGCTGTTGGATACAATACATTGTATGGTGATACAGTCGGTGCACTGGCGCCGATTGCCGATCTGTACAAGACAGAAATCTATCAATTGGCTGCGCTGATCAATCAACAGGCGGGCAAACAAGTAATTCCACAACGAGTCATTGACAGAGCGCCATCAGCCGAACTCAGACCCAACCAGCTGGACGAAGAAGATCTGCCCCCGTATTCTATCCTCGACCCGCTCCTTAAGGCGATCATTGAACAGGCCTTAACGCGTGAGCAGATCATCGCGCGCGGATTCTCCCCGTTGGTAGTCGATCGCGTTCTTTCTGCCTATCGCAGGTCGGAATACAAGCGACGACAACTTCCTCCCGGAATAAAGGTCTCTTCACGAGCATTCGGCACAGGCAGAAAAATGCCGATTACTTGTTCTTATATCGATTAATTCCGTTTTAAGTTCGCTTCTTTTTTACAACAATATCTATTTGTTGTAAAATTATAGAATTTGTGGTATAATTATAAAAATTGACTCGGCTCAAACATATATACGTGAAAGGAAGGTTGTCGCTGAAAAGAGCAGAAAGCAAAGTAGAAATTATTATATGTGATGTAATGATATCTTTCAGTGAAGGCCTCTGCAAAGAGGTCATACTTCTTTAAGCGTTAAATGGGAATAGTATGCAGGAGGAATCCGAATGAGTATAACGGAAGTGCAGGCGACGATCGATCTGCAAGCTAATGTTCGAAGTAAAAGATCTAGCAAAGCCCTTAAAAAGGCCGGCAAGGCGAAAGATATGAATAGAGGTAAATCGGATAATCCGATCCGGACTTATTTTGATGAAATAAGCCGTGTGCCGCTGCTGACACGAAAAGACGAGGTTAGATTAGCTCGACGAATCGAGGCTGGAGATAAAGAAGCGAGGGAAGAACTCGCCGAAGCCAACCTGCGTCTCGTAGTAAGTATCGCAAAAAGGTATCGCGGTTGCGGTCTTCCTTTTCTTGACCTAATCCAAGAGGGAAACCTGGGGTTAATGAAAGCAATTGAAAAGTTTGACTATACACGCGGATTCAAGTTCCGCATTTATGCTACCTGGTGGATCCGGCAAGAGATCA
>DOHL01000020.1 GCA_003535305.1 Candidatus Acetothermia bacterium | reverse complement strand
GTGATAGCGCTGCCTTGCTAGTGCCTTCGCGCGAGGCTGTTTACTCGGCTGTTGCATCCTATCTGAGCGGGCCTGCGATCTCCACGACGATATCCTCTGCTGTGGTTGCAGATGTTCATGATGGGTTGCTCAATATGGTGACAAATGAAGGCTGGATGCTCGCGCCTGTCTGGCAACGAGGCGTGGCATCCACTGTGACTTCTATTGAGTTCCCCGGCGACACCCTTGCCATGCAGACCACACGCAACAATCAGATATCCGATTTTCTAAGGGGAGAGGGCTACAGTCGCGGCGAACGTAACACCAGTGTGGTCCGGGAAATGGTCGCGAAAGCCGATGCCGATCAGGATACGTGGGACGAGATTGCATCGAACGTTATCAATTTGTCTCTGCCGGATGTAGATACCCCGGTGAACGCGGTCATGGGTGAAGTCCCCGAAAGCGCTGTAAACCAGCGGGTTATAAACGGTCTCTATCGGGGCATTCTCAACGTGTTCAGCCCGGTTGCGGCGAACACGGCTGATGGAAATTTCGGCTTCATAGACCCGATGCTGCAAGTTCAGCGGCAGGGTTCAATACTCGCCGGAGCTGGCGGCACCGCTCTTGCCGGGGGCGTAGCACTCGAAGTCGGAAACAACAGCATCGTCGGCAGGGGAGCGAATTTCCTCTTCGGCACGGGGGAAGCTGTGGGCATGGTATCCAGTGGCCTGACCGGGGCAGGTAGTACGCTCCTGATCGTCGGGTTCATCATGCTCATTATCCTGCCTCTGGTTCCGATGATTTATTTCTTCACAGCAATCCTGAGTTGGCTGCTCCAGATCGTGGAGATGATGTTCGCATGGCCACTTGCGATCTTGCAACTTTTCACGCCCGCTCGCGAACCAACGCTGCTTGGGTCAAGCATGTCTCGACCGCTTCTTGCGACGCTTGGTGTTTTCCTGCGGCCGTTCTTCATCATTGTGGGGCTGGTGCTGGCCATGATGGTAATCTCGGTCATGCTCTACGTACTGCACACCTTCTTCGGCAGGCTGATGTTCTTCGACGGTGTGTCAGGAATGGATACAACCGGCGACCTCGCCGATCTGCCCGGCCTCGCGGGCTATGCGGCGTCGGCTGTCGATGGGACGATGGGTATCGTCGTGATGATCTTTCTACTCATCGTTTATGTCCTGTTGGCGTTCCTAACAGTTCTGTTTGGGTCTCAGATCATTACAGAGTTCGGCGAGACAGCCATGAACCTGATTGGAGCTGGTTTGGGCCGGTTTACACAGGCTGGGGCTATCGCGGACAAAACCGTTATGGCCGGTGGCCTCGGTTATATGGGCGCTCGCGGGGTTGGAATGCGCGTTGGGAGTTCCCATCAACAACTCAATAAACTGCGAAAACAGGGGCAAGATGGTAGTAGCCGCAATTTGCCGGGGCCAACCCGATGAGGGGCCTTTGGAAAACCTTGATGGCTCCGGGGCGGATGATGCACCAACGCGGCGAACGGATGAAAGAGCAGCGCTTTCAATTCGAGGCCGCGCTAAAGCGGTTCGATCTAGATCGTATCGTAGATGGCTACCGTCCTGTTCTTACGCAGAAATCCCTGAAATCTGTTGATTGGAAAGCGCCGTGGCCAACGGTTCGGCTGGTCGAACAAGAACGCACGAAAATCGCTTACTATCTTAGAGATCACTGGAATGAGGCGGGCTTCCCCGAGAAACCAGTTTTCCTCATCAGAGTCGGCATGGAAAAGGTCTGGTCAAAACTACAAGGACGCATTCACCAGCGGGTTTTTAGTCGGCTCGATCTTCCGCCATTTTTTGATCTAAAGCGTGACCGGCACGGCCTAATAATGTTCGAAATGACGCTGAAAGACACTGACCAGTACGGGCACGAAGAATGGATCGGGGTCCAGTCCAAGTGGATTTACGGGCGCAACCCACCGGTATTTCAAGATCCTCTAGCAGGAGAACGACCATGAACATTCGAGGCATTGCAGCCGCAGCGTTTATCATCGCGTTGGCGGTAGGTGACCTCTCAGCCGAAGAGGTTCCTCCGATCTTTGAGAGTACTGAAACCGGCGCGCTAACCGACCCAACCGGCCTCTTCACTGATGAGGAAGTCGAACAGGGCGGTTCGGTGGTTCAGCCGTCGATCTGGTACTCAACGTTTCCGGTCGATGGTGGCGAGGTCACGCTGGCGATCCTCGTAGACCGCTGGTGTGGGCTATCCGAGTGCCCGTATCGGTTTCGCATCGAGGCCGAAGGCGGGATGGAGCTGCACAGCCACTTTCCCCCTGCACACGGCATGATTTGCCAAGACCGGTCCTCAATGACCGTCGATCCTGTGGAGCTGATGCTCACCGCATGCGGCAACCAGATCAACTTCAAGCAAGCGTGGTGACATCATGGAGCTGAGACAAAATTGCATGCTAAGCGCTTTTGCGTTTTTGATGAGCCTCGTTCCTGTCGCCGTCACAGCACAGGTTTCGACCGGCGAATTGATCGAAGCGGGGATGCCCTCTGGATTGGCCGAATTCGCGTCAGCCGTCACATCCTCAGAAGGGGACTGGAGCAGCGTTAATCAGTTTGGTTGTGCAGGCGCGTTCCAGTTCTGTCCCAGTACCAGAATACGCTATCACGCCGGTTCTCTGGACTCGTTCCTCTTGAGTCCTTCAGCGCAAGTGTCAGCTTACCAGCGCTACATGTCCGACGAATGGGATCTGGCAAGCCGCAATGGTTTCACCAATCTGGTCGGTCAGCAGGTATGTTGGGGTGGGTCGTGCCGCACGATCACTCAAAGCTCAATCATCAAGGGGTGCCAGTTTGGATGTGCCTAT
>DOHL01000090.1:2902-13009 GCA_003535305.1 Candidatus Acetothermia bacterium | reverse complement strand
CTCGTCTATCAGTGTCAATCTGTGGTTCTAGGCCTCCCCTGCACAATTACTGTGCAGGGCCTGCCACATTTCAGCCAGTATGGATTTACTGAATGCTTACCCTGTATTGAACATGCAAGTTGCGGGTTTGGTCAAGTTTCTTCTTTACAAGGGACAACGATCACTGACGACTATGACTAACTTTCGTTTGTACTCTGACAGGGTTCCTTCTGCTTTGAGGATATTTTCGCCAAAATCTAGGCAAGTTGTAATAGAATAGTCATTTGATATAGCTCGGTTAGATGTGTTTGATGGGGTTTTCAACCCAGGAGGAGTCGTGAAAGAACGCTTATTCTGGCACGAGAATTACAGTTGGTGGGGAGAAAACAAAGCTGCTCATTCAGATCGGTTATTGTTGCTCACTACCATTATCTTATTCCTCTGCGGCTTGGTGATGGTGTATAGCGCTACTTATCCTGTTATGATAGCCCGCCAGCGTAATAGCTTTCAGGCATTGATTACGCAGTTGGTAGCTGGTTCGATCGGCCTGGGTTTATTGGCGTTCTTTGCCCGGTTCGATTATCGGCGCTTTGCCCGGTTCGACGACCTACTGCTTATCAGTATGTTCATTCTCACTTTCCTTACCATCCTTCCGTTAGGCACATTAGTTGATCGAAGATGGATTCGTCTGGGTTTCTTTAATCTTCAACCGACTGAATTAATGAATCTCGCATTAGTTATCTATCTGGCAGCCGCCACTGTTCGCAAACAAGATCAATTAAAGAGACTTAGGGATGGGATCGCTCCTTTTGTCGCTATATTTCTCGTCATCACAGTAGTAGTTCTGCAGCAACCTGATCTTGGCATGGTCTTTAGATTTGGAATCTTGACTGGATTTATGCTCTTTCTTGCTGGAGCAAAGATAAGTCATCTCATTGGGATGGGAACGATTGCCATCTCGCTTGCTCTTTTGGTGATCAAAATTGCTCCTTACCGCATGGCTCGTTTAATTGCGTTTATCGATCCATTCAGCCATCAAGCGACTGCTGGTTTTCAGACTATTCAGTCTTTGGCGGCGATCGGGTCGGGCGGATTCTTCGGTCGCGGGATTGGAAATTCTCAGGCGAAACTCCTTTACCTGCCGGCAGCCTATAATGACTTCATTTTTTCTATCACCGCCGAGGAAATAGGATTTATAGGAGCTCTCCTTTTGCTCTCTCTCTTTGTAATCTTCGGTTGGCGGGTACTGAAAATTGCCCAACATGCGCCGGACCGCTTTGGATACATGCTGGCAATGGGTTTGGGTTTTACTATCTGTGTGCAGGCTTTTCTCAACATGAGCATCGCGCTGGGACTCTTTCCAGTGACCGGTCTTACATTGCCGTTTATCAGTCATGGCGGATCTTCTCTTGTTGTTTCATTGGCTATGGTCGGAATATTGCTCAATATCTCTAAACAAGGAGGCAGAGCGTGCGCATAATGATTGCAGGCGGAGGCACAGGAGGCCACCTCTATCCCGCGTTGGCGCTTATCGAAGAGATCAGGCAGCGAGATGATCAAATAAAATTCGCTTATGTCGGCACCAGACGCAGCCTGGAAGCCCGTCTGCTTTCTAACAATCGTGCGGTTAAATTTTTTCCTCTCCATGCGCGTGGTCTGACCAGAGGAGATATCATTCAAAACATCACTGCGCTCTTATTCCTTGTCGTGGCGGTTATCGAGGCAGCGGTCGTTATTGCGCGATTTCGACCGACCGTGATCGTCGGTATGGGGGGATACAGTTCATTCCCCGTGCTTGTGTGGGGAGTAATCCTACAGAGACGGACTGTTATTCATGAACAAAACGTGGTTGCCGGATTGACCAACCGACTTCTCTCTCCGTTCGTTAATAAGGTGTTGATTTCCTACGACGGATCGAAGCGGTATTTTCCTACGGCAAAAGAGATTGTAGTGACCGGCAATCCAATAAGAGAAGATTTTTTTCTTTCGCAGCGGACCGGTCTTATATATCAGCAGTTCAATCTGGACCCAAAACGCAAAACGATACTGGTCTTCGGCGGTTCACACGGTTCACAGGTGCTGACCGAGCAGATTATCCGCGCCAAAGAGAAGTTCGGGGCTTGCCGCCAACTACAGGTATTGTTGGTAATTGGAAATGATCAAAAGCAAGTAGAGATCACGGCCGATCTTGCTGCCGCAGGAATCGAAAATATCACTACGGAAAAATATATCGATGATATGGCGGAAGCGTTCGCAATAGCCGATCTGATTGTGTCGCGAGCAGGAGCTACTTCTCTGGCAGAAATCACTGCTTGCGGTAAACCGGCGATATTGATCCCGTGGCCCGGGGCTGCTGATGATCATCAGTGGGAGAACGCTCGTTATCTGTACGCCCGGAAAGCGTGCGTTTTAGTTAACGAAGGGGCGCTAAAGAAAGATGATTTGGCTTCATTGATCCTAAAGACCGTCGCCAGCAAGAGGATGCTCAACCAACTGTCAACCAATGCTCGCCGTCTTGGTCAACGAGGAGCAGCAACGCAGATGTGGAACGAGATTAATGCAGTAAATTAAAGGAGAGGGATCGTGCAAAATTCGGGAAAATATTATCATTTTGTTGGTATCGGCGGAGACGGAATGAGCGGATTGGCGCAAGTAATGCTCGAAGCGGGGTGTTCTGTCAGCGGCTCTGACCTGTGCGAAAACGATAAAACAATGCGTCTACGTAACGCCGGTGCTCAGATCTATCTTGAGCATAATCCATCCAATATCACCGATGAGATAGAAGAGGTTATTGTCTCTTCAGCGATCGACTGCGCCAATAGCGCAGAAATAGGGGAGGCAAAAAAGAGAGAGCTTCGGATATTATCCCGTATTCACGCTCTTTCTAATCTACTGGAAGGTCACCGATCGATCGGGGTAGCGGGAACACACGGAAAGACAACGACCACAGCGATGATCGCCACTATACTATCTTATACAGGGTTGGATCCTACATATCTGATCGGTGCGGATTGTCCTGACTTAAAAGGGAATGCTTGTTTAGGCAGCAGCGGACTGGCAGTTACCGAAGTTGATGAAAGTGACGGCCTTTTTCTCGCTTTGCAGCCGTCAATCGCTGTATTAGGCAATATTGGCAAAGACCATATAAGTACGTATAAAACCTATGGCGCGATCAAAGAGAGTTTTCTGCGGTTCGTCAACCGAGCAGAACAGAGCGTGCTCTCGCTCGATGACCCAAATATACGAAAATTAGCCAAAGATATTACTGCGCCGTTCACTGTTGGAATCGAAACACAAGCTGATCTTCAGGCGATAAATATCGAGCATGAGCAACTCAACACTCAATTTGACATCATTCTGTTCGGCAGGCGAATTTGCCGGGTATCCCTCTCTGCGCCGGGAGCACATAATGTTCGCAATGCTTTAGCAGCGATAGGGGCTAGTTTCCTTGTGGGAGTTGACCCACAAGATGCAGCGGCAGCGCTTGTTTCGTTTCAACTTCCGCAGCGACGGTTTCAAATTCTGGAAGAGAACGGGGTAACAGTCGTCGATGATTATGCTCATCTTCCGGAAGAGATCGAAGCGACATTACAGGCGATACGTGATGGCTGGAATGGTCGTCGGATCATTGCAATATTCCAACCGCATCGTTATACACGCACGCAGGCATTGGAAACAGAATTCGGCAGCGCATTCCGTGAGGCGGAGATCGTCTTAGTTACCCCTATATATCCGGCACGCGAACTTCCAATTGCTGGAGTATCAGCACAATTGATCGTCGATGCCATCAAAGAGAATACCGCCGCGCACGTCTATTCTCTTTCATCCACTGCTGCAGGGGTGGAGCTTCTTAAAGAACAGATAGAACCAGGTGATTTTATTATCAGTTTCGGTGCCGGCGATATTTGGAAGGTGACGACAGAAATATCGTCATTCCTGGAAGAAGGAAGTTTTCTTCCGGTAGCTGCGGGTGAGAGAAGATAAACTATTGCCGGCAGAATTATGGGAAGAATTTCGTCGCCACGTCACAGGAGAGGTCTTTCTAAACGAAGAGATGGCCCGCCATACAACGATCCAAACCGGCGGGGCTGCTGCGTGTTTCTTCTACCCGCAACATACAGCTGATATAAAGCGAGCGCTGACGTTCTGTTCTCACCATCGGCAACGATACTTTATTCTCGGCAACGGATCGAACCTTCTTTTTCCCGATAGAGGATATTCCGGTTTGGTTATCGCCACCGGTCGATTACGCGGTTTACGATTAGAGAAAGATGGATTGACCGCCCGGGCCGGAGAGACGATCAATTCTCTTCTTGATGCGGCTAATGCTTTTGGCTATCGCGGGCTGAATTTCCTGGCGGGAATTCCAGGAACAGTGGGAGGAGCGGTGGTGGTGAACGCGGGAATTCCACAAGCATCGATCGGCGACGTAACAAGCGAAGTAACCGTCCTCGATCGATCGGGAACGGTCAGAATCTTATCCCAAAGTGATTGCCGTTTTTCCTATCGTCACAGCGGAATCAGAGACGATGGTCTTATCGTCCTTTGGGTTCGCTTTAATCTTACCGATAAACAGCCGTATGACCGGCGACTCCTCCTTGCGCAGCGCGCCATAAAACAACCTTTAACGTACCCCAGTGCCGGATGCGTCTTTGTTAACCCCGGTGGACTCTCTGCCGGAGAGCTAATTGAAAAGGCTGATCTTAAGGGATTTACAGTGAAAAGGGCCAAGGTATCTACAAAACACGCTAATTTCATTCTTAATCTCGGGGGGGCGAAAAGTGCCGATATCCTGAAAGTAATTGACATTACACAAAAAAAAGTGTATAAGAGGTTTAATATCAAGTTAAAGTTGGAGATAGAAGTAGTTTGCGATTGAAGAGAAGAGAGCCGCGATGGAGAATTAAGAGGGGGGTTATTGCTGTTAGCATCGTCATTGCTTTCATTATCATCTTGCTCTATGGCCCTTGGTTTCCTCTATTTGAATTCCGCGAGTTAGTCGTAGCGGGAAATCAACATGTCTCTGATGAGGAAATTCAATATTTGACCGGTTTTGCGATAGGTGATAACATTTTACGATTGCCTCTCGGTAGAGTAAGAGATGATATTTTGCTTCTTCCATGGACAAAAAGAGTCTCTGTGAGGCGATTACTTCCGCATAAGGTTAAAATTCAGATTGAAGAGAGGGAGGAGGTGGCAGCGATAGAGGTTTCCGCTGGTATTAACGGCCATTTGATGGCGATCGATGCTGAGGGATATATCTTGGCAGAGCTTGACAAGGAGACCAATCGCGGCCTTGTGCTGCGTGGCGTTGCGGATGAGAACATTAATCCAGGAGACTCTATCGATCCGGCGGGGGTTTTGGTCTTAGCAGCGCTATGGCGGGCAGGATTGACTACCGGCCCTTTCACCGTAGCAGACCTTACAGATCGGTCTAATCTTCTCTTGTTCGGGCCTGATGACCTTAAAGTGTGGCTCGGCAGCCTCAATTCGATTGACGAGCGAGTCGATGCTCTATCTGCTCTGATAGACGCTTTTAATTTACAGCATTATCGGTCTATAGATCTCAGATTTCGGGGCAAAGCAATTTTAACGCCCCGCACAAGGCGGTGAAGAGATGAGACAGGAAAAAGTGGTAGTGGCTCTCGACGTAGGAACGACTAAAATCGTCGCCTTAGTCGGTAACCTAATCGGTGGTTCGATTGAGATAATCGGTATGGGGAAAGGTCCTTCACACGGTTTAGAGAAAGGGGTAGTTGTCGATATCGGCCGAACTGTCTCTTCGA
Source organism: Candidatus Acetothermia bacterium (assembly GCA_003535305.1). Classification (GTDB taxonomy): domain Bacteria; phylum Bipolaricaulota; class Bipolaricaulia; order UBA7950; family UBA7950; genus UBA7950. The sequence continues at coordinate 7,244 of DOHL01000090.1, read as the reverse complement.
TTCGCAAAGCAATCGAGGAAGCGGAGACGATGGCCGATATCAAGATCAGTTCGGTTTATGTCGGGATCGCCGGCAAGCACATCTCATCGATCAATAATAGCGGAACAGTTTCCATCAACCGGCCCAGCAGAACCATACTTGCCGATGATCTCCGCCGTGTGGTGGAAACAGCACAAGCGCTTCAGCTTCCACAGGAGAGTGAGGTGATTCACATCATTCCACGACAATATATCGTCGATGGCCAAGATGGAATCACTGATCCAGTGGGAATGACAGGAACACGACTGGAGGTTGATGTTCATATCGTCACCGGCTCGATCACTGCTGTCCATAATCTTGCCCGTTGCGTAGAGTCGTTAGGGATCGGTATTGAACAGATTGTGCTGGAGCCGCTGGCTTCCAGCATGGCCGTTCTCTCCTCAGCGGAGAAAGAGCTGGGAGCTATACTGATGGATATCGGTGGTGGAACAGCAGATATCAGCGTCTTCCGCGGTGGAGACATCTGGTTCTCCAAAGTTATTTCCATTGCCGGTGAGCATATTACCAACGATATTACTGTTGGATTACAAACTCCCGTTGAAGAGGCGGAGAGGATCAAAAAGACTGCGGGAACTGCTCTGGTCGATAGCGTGGGCGATGATGAGACAATCGAAGTAGCAACGATCGGTGGGGACGGTCGGAAGATCGTTTCCAAGAAGAAGCTGTCAAAGATCATTGAACCGCGTGTAGAAGAACTCTTCGACTTAGCAATGCAAGAGGTAGAGGATGCCGGTTATCGCGATCTTGTTCCCGCAGGTCTCGTTATCACCGGCGGAACATCTCTGTTGCACGGTATTGCGGAGTTTGCTGCCGACCGGTATGGAATACCGGCACGAAGAGGTAATATTCCCGAGGGGATTCACGGGTTGAGTGATATCGTTGAATCTCCGATATATGCCACTTCGATCGGGTTATTGAAGTACGCCGTGGAAAGCAGAGACTTTAAGAGGCAACGCCATAAGAAGCCGGGGGGATCGTTAATCACCAAGCTCTTTGACTGGTTTAGACGGATTATACGGGGATGATCATGCTAATGAACGAGCAAACAAAACGCCCGCTCGCAAGGATTATGGTTATCGGTGTCGGGGGTGGTGGTGGCAACGCTGTCGATCGAATGTCCGAGGTTGGGGTAAAAGATGTCGAGTTAGTTGCGGTCAATACCGACGCACAAGTGTTGTCAGCAATGCGAGCTCATCATATCGTGCAAGTTGGGCGAAAACTTACCGGAGGACTTGGCGCCGGCGGTAATCCCGAGGTAGGAAGACTTGCTGCCGAAGAGAGTAGTGAAGAAATCAGGGATATGCTCGCCGGAGTCGACATGGCGTTCATTACTTGTGGTATGGGGGGAGGGACCGGAACAGGAGCTGCGCCGGTTATCGCGGCGTTAGCCAAAGATGCCGGCGTGCTGACAACCGGGATCGTCACCCGTCCATTCTCCTTTGAGGGAATTACACGGGCGGAGAAGGCGAAGACAGGCATTGAAACACTTTCTAAATGTGTTGATGCGATAATTGCTATTTCCAATGACAAGCTCCTTAAAGTCACTCCTTCGAACACTCCGATAATCGAGGCATTCGAATTGGCCGACGAGGTGTTACGCCACGGAGTACAAGGAATCACCGATCTGATCACCACTCCCGGGATGATCAACCTTGACTTTGCCGATGTCGAGAGCGTGATGCGTGATGCTGGAACAGCAATGATGGGGATAGGCTATGGGGAAGGAGATAGTAAAACGAAAGATGCCGCACGCAATGCCGTCTCTTCTCCTCTTCTCGATGGTTCGATCAACGGCGCGCGTAAAGTGATCATGAATATCACTGGTGGTTCAGATCTATCACTGGAAGAAGTCACCGAAGCAGCCTCATTGATCCGTGAGGCGGTCTCTGATCGAGCGGATATCATATTCGGCACCGCTATTCGCGAAGGCATGGATACGGTTGTACTCACGGTAATCGCTACTGGTTTTTCCCTCTCTACCGGTAAAGATGAAGAAGGATTGCTCGAAACTGAGGCGATGATCGCTAAAATAGATAAAAGAGTACGTGGCCGTCCTGACGACTTTGACATTCCGGCATTTCTCCGGCGTACTCGACGGAAAAAGAAAGAAAGATAATCCGAAGCGAAGTGATATTTTTATCTTTTGCCAGAGGAGGGAGTCGAACCCACACGGCCCGAAGGCCACGGGATTTTGAGTCCCGCGCGTCTGCCAATTTCGCCACTCTGGCATTGGCATTTGTCACCGGCAAATTATAGTCTGTGGTTTCTATTTATCAACTGGTCGAGCGTAATGAATGGTTCAATGCAGAAATCTGTCTACGTTTTCCCGTATTGTCAGCACGACAGACAGGTGTGAGTAGGTAAATTTCAAGGCTCCTCACACTCCAGCTCACATTCCCCGCCTTTCTCGGGTATTTTTCGATCACTCTCTTTCCCGATTCTATCCTTCCTCAACAACAAATCTTCGATTAGCCCTAAAGCCTGAATATACCTGTCTGCGCCTGTCTGCGCGTGACCGCACACAGACAGGTGCAACGCACAGGTAGGCTGAAGACAATGGGCAAGCAAGCACCACTTCCCGTCCAACTCAGCTAACAGCACTCCTTTGAACTTCGTTGTCATCATGAAGGATGTCGGCTTCTGTGTCGCCTTCCCGTCGCAGCCGGGATGGCCTGCCTGGCGGCAGACAGGTCGAATCAGTCCGCTTTAAGTACTTGGGAGGACAGCAACCGGGAAGCAATCGGGGACGGGCCTTGTTTGCTCGTATAAAACCGTCCCCTTTGTTTCGACAACCACTATTTGTCATCTGTTCTTTTCTTGTAACATCTCCGGCAAGATATTAACAGCGTAGAGCGGGACATTCGTTAGCCATTTTTCCTGCCTATAATTCGACATCGAGGTGCGGATTGCATATCTTGGCTCATATTTTTGGCAGTAGCTTTTTAGGCTTTTCGCCTGCAAATTTTCTGCTGCTTTTACTTCAAGTGGAATAATATCACTGCCACTTTGGAAAATGAAGTCAATTTCTGCCGACCCTTTTATTGCTGCCCAGTAATAAGGGATTATTTTTTTGGTTGCAATGAGCTGTTGCAACACATATTGCTCAGTTAGAGCACCTTTGAACTCTTCGAATATCTTATCTCCTTCAAGTAATGATTTTATGTCCAGATCGCTCACTGCACCTAGCAGCCCAACATCAAGTAGAAATAGCTTAAACGCATTAAAGTCTTGATAAGCAATAAGAGGCATCCCCGGCTTTGAAATTCGGCTTACCTTATAAAGTAAGCCGCAGTCTGTTAGCCAGGTCATCGCCAGCTCATACTCTCTTGCTCTTGCTCCTTGTCTGATAAGACCGTATATAAATTTGCGGTTTTCCTTGGCAAGCTGGGCAGGGATAGAAAGCCATAGCATCCGGATACGAGGTACAACTTCATTTGGCGCATGCTTGGAGAAATCTTGTTCATATGCCAGCAATATTCTCCTCTGTATTTCCCGTACCTTACCGTAATCGTTTTCTTCTATGAAGGACGCAACTACTTCCGGCATACCGCCAATATAATAATACTGCTTTAACAAATCTATGTATTTACCCTTAAAGCCGGTAATTAAGTCAAAATCTTTACTTTTCAATAATTTCACCAAATCGTCTCTGCCTCTGGCGCTTAGGAATTCCAGAAAATCTAGTGGATACAAGTTCATAAACTCTACTTTCCCAACGGGAAAAGATGTGCCGGGATGGAGTGCTACGCCAAGCAACGATCCTGCGGCGACAATATGATATTCAGGCGCATTTTCACAGAAGTATTTAAGAGAAGTCAAAGCCTGCGGTACTTCTTGAACCTCATCAAAAATAATTAAGGTGTTGCCGGCGTCAATGGTAACACCCGTCTCAATTTGCAATGCTGTAATTATTCTCTCCAGGTCAAAGTCACTGCTGAACAAGCCTTCCATCCGTTCATTGTTCTCAAAATTGATATAAGCACATTTCTCGTAGTGGATTTTACCAAATTCCTTCATCAGCCATGTTTTGCCTACTTGTCTAGCACCTCTGATGAGGAGGGGTTTTCTGTTCTCATCGTTTTTCCATTTAACCAAGTTATACATTGAGGTTCTGAACATAACACCATCTCCTTCGTATAATATGTGTAACTACTCGGGTTGATAGGTTCACGGTTCAAGGTTCACGGTTGCTCGCCTTATCTTCATACTGACTGCTGTTCATCGTTTTCTAACCTTGAACCCTGTTGAGGGCAGAGGGAATCCTTTCACTCTGTAGCCAGTGAAGGAAAGGATTCCTTCACAC
>DOHL01000090.1:1085-2572 GCA_003535305.1 Candidatus Acetothermia bacterium | reverse complement strand
CACACCTCGGAGTTATTTTCATCGCTTTCTAGCCTTGAACTGTGAACCCCGGAACTTTGAACCTGCGCAGTACAAGTATAGTAGGTTTAATCACGAAAGTCAAGCGACTTTAGTGTTTAATCTTGCAGAATTACAGATGAGTTAGTGTTTATGCGGCGATGATGCCACGGGCGGGAAGTTATTCTCTGTGTTCGCAACCAGCCAGAGGTAAGAGAAAAAGGGGAGGAGAAGTCTGGCTAAAATCGGCACTGTTGCTGCTATTTCGCGGAAAACACTTGATAATGTTCCCGTATAAATGGTAAAGTCAGATTAAGTGTCGTATTTCAATTACGTAAATAGGATTGCCGACGGCTTGGGAGTGACATTGGAAAACAGGAAATAATTCGATTAGACCGGCTGGAGGGATGCAAGAGGTGATAGTAAAAGATATTACAGAGGAAAACATAGAAGATCTATGCCAGGTATGTGTACCGCCCGCGAAGAAAGAGCATCCTGACTGGGTAAGAGGTGCGGGAGAGAAGAAGAAATGGGCCGTTGATATGCTGCAGAAATGGGGCTCGTTTGCTAAAGTAGCCTACACAGATGATATTCCAGTAGGAATGATTCAGTACAAACCTATCCCCGAGGAAAGGATTGTCTCCATTGATTGCATCTATGTTCCCAGAGACAAATACTGGCGTAAGGGGGCTGCAACCCAGCTCTTTTTCAGCCTGATGGAGGACATGAAAAAACCCCTCAGCTACTTTGACAATAAACGAGCATTAGCACTTGTGACCAGGACTTTCCCTGGGGAAGAACCCGGCCAATATTCTGCATATAACTTCTTTAGAGGAAAAGGATTCAAGCAGGCAGGCGAAGACCCTGATTGTTTGTATCTCCCTCTGAAGACAGGTTTTACTTACCAGCCGGTCACGAAGAAGGAAGTTGAATATGTCCCTCAAGAGGAGGATAGAGGGCAGGTGTTGCTCATTTGTGGTCCCACTGGCTGCCCCGGCACCTATCCCTACTTCTTGAAGAGAATGGAAAAGTATATCAGAGAGGTAGACTCAAAGATTCCTGTCCGGTGGCTTGATAGCTCTAAGGATCTGGAAAAGGTGAAAGAGCGCCAGATTGATACTGGTGGTTGTATTGTGAATGCCAAGCATATAAAATCCTTCGTGCTTGATAAGGAGAGTTTTCAAAAGGAAGTTCGAGTCGCATTGGAAGCTGGATGAGAAGGCATATAAGAGGTGAATAGGATGCCATGTTTAGACATTACCATGCCCAGGATGGCTAGATCCACGAAAGAGAAATTATCCGCAAAACTGACAGAAGCGTTTGCGGCCAGCACTGGTTTCCCGGGCGATATTTTTGGCATCCACTATATCGAGCATGATACAGGAAATGCGGCAAGTGGCGGAAAACTGTGTGATGACAAGAGCGAAAGACCATATCTACATATGATACTATACACTCCCAGGCTGCGGCGTTCGGTGAAACAAAATGTG
>DOHL01000090.1:0-724 GCA_003535305.1 Candidatus Acetothermia bacterium | reverse complement strand
CGGAAAGCCAGAATGGAAGCCGGTTATTCATATAACTGAACACCCATATGATAATGTAGGGGTGGATGGGAAACTACTTTCAGATGCATATGAAGAATGTGCAAACAGAAAGTTTTATTATGATCTGCCGGATGATTTGAGGGCCAAGGGCACGTTTCAAGAATAGGACACAACTGTTTTAGGGGGTCCAGGGGGCGAATCCCCCTGATTATCTAAATGGCGCAATTCTTCAACTCGTGCATGCGGGACTGCTTCGGTGGCTGTTCCATCCTCACGGAAGTGGAAAACGGGGAAATAAGAAGCATCCGCGGCAATCCGGATCATCCTTTGACCAAGGGTTACCTGTGCTCCAAGATGAAAGATCCGGGGAGGCAGCGGATGGATCCCGCTCGACTGCTCAGACCGCTGCTGCGAAGCGGTCCCAAAGGGTCAGGCCGCTTCGAGGCCGTCTCCTGGGACAGGGCCCTGGCCGTGGCGGCCGATCGGGTGGGTGAGGTTCTCGCCCATAATCCACATGACCTCCTCCAGTTTCATTCAGGCGGAAACATGGGGGTTCTCAACTCTCATTTCCCGGAACGATTCTTCAATTGTGTGGGTAGTAGCGGGGTGATCGAAACTATATGCAACTCCGCCGGAATGCGGGCTCTTGAGTACGTGTATGGGACGTGTCACGGCCAGGATCCCGAGATTATACCCGACCTTGATCTTCTGGTGACCTGGGGGG
>DOHL01000054.1:2399-6813 GCA_003535305.1 Candidatus Acetothermia bacterium | reverse complement strand
TTGTAACTATTTAACAGGGTGAATCGACGGTCTTTTCTAATCAGCGATAGGCTCAACGCGAAACAGTACTTGCCCATACTCAACTGTTGTTGCATTATCGACAACGATCTCTGCTATCCGGCACCGTTTTTCGGTCTGGATTTCGTTCTTCAACTTCATCGCTTCGACGATACAGACTGTCTGCCCAGCTTCAATAATATCTCCTTGCTCGACAAACGGCGGTTGATCGGGAGCCGGTCTACGATAGAAGACGCCGACGAGTGGCGCGGTGATCTCTTCGTAATCGGTCGTTTTTTCTGTTTCGATTGCTTCAGTCTGCGCCACCGGAGACGCTGTCTCTGCAGTCGCTGTTCCGCTCGTTGGTGCGGGAGGGGCGACAGATCCACCACGGCGTATCTTAACCTTTGTGCCTGCATGTTCCCACTCAAGTTCGGTGATATTGTTTTTGATAGTGATTTCAATCAACTCGCGAATCACCCTGGTTGCATTAGAATTAATTGATGGTGAGTGTTTAGTCTCGTTCATTTTCTCTTCTCTCTCCCCTCCTTTGATGGATGGATTATGACGTCCTTCGAAGAAGTGACGCGCAATCTCCGGAAAGATAGCATAAGATATTATATCTTCCTCTTTGTCGATTAACTCCGGCGGTAATTCTTGCCGTGCGCGCTCCATTACCGGCTCCAACAGATCGGCCGGGCGGATCGATACCACTTCGGCATCACCGATGATCTTCTCTTTTATCTCATCGCTGATCGGTCCGGGGGAACGACCATAAAGACCTTTGACATAGTCCTGCACTTCTTGCGGAACTACCTTGTAACGTTCACCGGCCAAGACGTTGAAAACTGCTTGTGCACCCACAATCTGGCTTGTTGGTGTGACAAGAGGCGGGTACCCCAACTCTGCGCGCACCAGAGGAACTTCTTCCAATACTTCGGAAAGACGGTCTGCTGCTCCTTGTTCTTGTAATTGGCGGCTCAGATTGGTCGTCATCCCACCGGGAATTTGATGGGCAATCACTGTGCGATCGATCGCTGCATCGCGTGTCATCTTCCACTCGGCGACGAGATCCGCCAGATATTGCGAAATTTCTTCGATCAAACTAAGATCGAAACGAGGATCATGTTCCGTCCCCTCAAGAGCGGCAACGAGCGTCTCCACTGCCGGCTGTGATGTATAACCGGCAAGAGGTGCGTGCGCACAGTCAATGATATCGACTCCCGCTTCTATCGCTTTCACATAGGCAACCACTGCCATTCCGCTCGAGGCATGACAATGCAGATGAACAGGGATAGAAAACTCGTTTTTCAATGCAGCGACAAGCTCATAAGCGACATTAGGCGAAAGAATTCCCGCCATATCTTTGATGCAGATCGAATCGATTCCTTCTGCCACCTGCTCGCGCACAGAATTCAGGTACAGGTCGATGGTATGAACCGGACTGGTTGTATAGCAAATTACCCCTTGAGCATGCTTACCAGCCTCTTTGACAAAGCGGATCGCTGCTGATAGATTACGAATATCATTGAGCGCATCAAAGATACGGAAAACATCGATTCCTCCTTTTGCCGCCCGTTCAATAAACGCTTGCAATAAGTCATCAGGATAATTACGATAACCAACGATATTCTGACCACGCAATAACATCTGCAATTGCGTGTTCTCTGTTCGTTTACGCAGTTCGTACAATCTCTCCCACGGATCTTCATCTAAAAAACGCAATGGCACGTCAAAGGTGGCTCCGCCCCAGGTTTCCAGCGACCAGTAACCGATCCGATCAAGTTTTTTGATGATGGGAAGCATCTCAGCTGTCCTCATTCGGGTCGCCCATAATGACTGGTGGCCATCACGCAGAGTTGTATCCATAATCTTGATCTGTTTCATGGTGTTTATTTTACCTCTTCCTGAAAGTAAAATTACCGGTTGGTATCAACCCTATCATAAAGAGACGACAGGATGATCATCCAATACGGCATAAATCTCCTTCTGAATTAAGTCAATCCTGTGGAAGTTTACAGTTTTTGTTCAGTGAAGTCGACAAGCTTCTGTATAATCGTCGATGAAATATGCCCAGTTGATTTAGCCATAAAGAGACTAAACCAAGAGGGTGCAACCTTTCTCCATACGTGACCATTATAGCAAAAGAAGTTTAATGGAGCAAGGTGCGCTATGCAACCACAAGAGAGAACTCAACGCCACTAACCACGAAGAGATAAAGACACCAAGATTGTTGCGAAGCAAGGCCAGAGGCCCAAGAGGTGTGCCGGCGAGGCAGACAGGAGTGGGGAGCTGGCCATTGAGCGTACTCGCAATCCTGCTCCCAGGGTTGACATCCCGGCGGCGGTCGGTTAGTATATCAGGGTGATATATATCGGATCGATAACAAGAGGTGACAGGTGGACTCGGTGATATTGGGGTTTCTCGGCTTGGGCGATATGACCGGCTATGAGATTAAGAAGAGGATTGGTTTGAGTACCCGTTTCTTTTACAACGCGAGCTATGGGAGCATATATCCTTCGTTGAAGCGGCTGACGGAAAAGGGATCTGTCAAAGCCGACAGGGTGGTGGAGAACGGAAGGGCAAAGGTAATCTATTCCATAACAGACAAAGGCAGACAGGAACTCGTGGATTGGCTGAAAAGCCCGGCCCCTTCTGTGCACATCAGATACGAGTTCCTCGTGAAGCTGTTCTTCTCCCAGCACCTCCCCCGGGACAGACGCGTGGAAATGGTCTCCCAGCACATCGCCGAGCTTCAGATGGGCCTTGAGGAACTGAGAAAGGTCGAGGCAGAGACAAGGGGCCGGGTGGATTCCTGCCAGCTCTACACCCTGAACTTCGGGCTGGACCTCATCGCCTTCCTTGTCGGCTGGTACGAAAACTTGCTCGAACAGATGGAGGAGGAGCATGGCTGCGAATAACAAGATCACCCGTCTGCCGGGGATGATCAGCATGATCGTCTCCTTCACACCTTGGATAGCTTATTGGATAATCACGGGGATGGAGATCCAGTGGGGGATATTCTTAGCTTTCGCCGTGTCAGTCTTCCTGCTTTTTCTCGATCGCATCCAGCAAAGTTTCAGCTTTATGAATATGTTTTCCACTGGTTACTTCCTGGTCGCCACCGTCTCTCTCGCGGCCTTCGGGCACGCTTTGTTCGTCGAACAGAGCCGCACATTGGGGTACCTGGCCCTGTTCATCATGGCAAGCACGTCCGTGTTGCTGAAACGCCCGTTCACTTATCAGGTGTCGAAGAAGGGCTATTCGGAAACCTATTGGGAGGATCCGCTGTTTTTAACCATCAATAACGTCATTGCTGCGTTCTGGGCGCTGGTCTTCCTGACGAACTTTGCGGTAAGCGTTACCGTCGCCGGTCTCCCCGCCGTTTTCGTCTCCAAAGTGTTCATCGCCGCCGGCATAACCTTCTCCATCGTCTTTCCCATTAAAGCGCCGGCCTATTTCCTCACGCGAAAATTTAAGGCAACCGACTGGCGTGTTAAAATGCGCAAAACAAACCCTCGTAAAGATGACCACGATTGTGATGTGATCATCGTCGGTTCAGGTATCGGAGGTCTCGCTTGCGGGGCTCTGCTGGCAAAAGCCGGTTATAAGGTCATTGTATTGGAGAAACACACCCAGGTGGGGGGATATTGCACCTCGTTCTCCCGGCGGGGGTTTACGTTCAACGCCGGCGTGGCCGATATCAGCGGGCTCTGGGAAAAAGGGCCCGTGCGGTATCTCATGGGAGATCTGGGCTTTGACTGGTCTGAGTACTTCGTGAAAAATTCGGCCTCCTACATCGTAGACAACAAAAAGCTGACCAATACCGGCGATCTTCCGGCGCTGGTTTCTACACTCCAGAGCATGTTCCCGCACGAAGCTAAGGGCATCGAGAAGTTCTTCGCCCACGCAGCCAAGGCCTACGCCGAGGTCTACCAGGAGGCCGAGGAGTACGGCGTACCCCTGCCGGCAGAGCTGATCGCCAAGGCGAGGGGCGCCGGCGCGTTGGCTGAATATCCGCAAGCACACCCTTATTTCTACAGCTGGATGTCCAAGACCTTCGCCGATGTCACGGCTGAGTATTTCCGCGACACTGGACTGAAAAAATTCATGGCTGCGTTGCTGGGCTACATCGGATCAGCACCGGAGGAGACCCCCGCTGCCTCTGCCCTCACCGCTGCGGTGGCCTATTACCTCCACGGCGGCTACTTCCCCAGGGGAGGCGCTCAACGGTTCGCGGACTCCCTGAAGGGATATATCGAGACCCACGACGGCGCGGTGCTCCTCCGGCATGAGGTGACCGAAGTCCTGGTGGAAGATGGGGCGGTGCAGGGAGTGAAAGCGGGGGACAGGACTTTCAGAAGCTCTGTGGTTGTCGGCAACGTGAACGCAAGGACCCTCTTCCTACAGCTAATCC
>DOHL01000054.1:0-2053 GCA_003535305.1 Candidatus Acetothermia bacterium | reverse complement strand
CCACGGGTGCCTCGACCCCGCGTTCATCGACTACGTCAGCGGGCTGAGCATGTCGCCCTCGGTCCTCCTCGTCTCGCTGGGGGTAGACATGGATCTGAGTTCCTATCCGGTGATCACCCACCACCTCGACCGGGAATTTGAAGTGGTGATAGCCTCCAATGCCGACCCCGCCCTGGCCCCGCCGGGAATGGCGAGCGTGTTACTCATGGCGTCGGCCGATCACTCCGATTTCCCTCCTCGGGGAACACAAGAGTACCTGAACACGAAAAAGGAGTTGGCAGAGCAGGTGATTGAGAAAGCGACCGAACTGATCCCTGAGCTGCAAAACCAGATCGTCGTCCAAGATGTGGCAACGCCCCATACGTTCGAACGCTACACCGGGATACCGGAAGGGGCGATCTATTCCTTCGATCAGTCAGTAGGGACCAAGCGACCGTATTTCAAGACGCCGATCCGTGGTCTGTACCTGGCGAGCGCATCGACGTTCCCCGGAGCGGGGATAGAGGCGGTGGTGATATCAGGGAGGATCTGTGCGAGTGACATCATGGGCTGGCCAGAGGCCAGGCGGTTAAGGCAGCGTAGTTCGAGAAGTTAAGGTAACGCAGTTCGAGAAAAGGAGTAGAACGATGAAGACAGTTTGCGTGTTCTTCGCGCTTTTGTGCGCGGTTGTAGGCAGTGCGACCATGGTAATGGGCTCGACCACGGAAATTGAGCTCTTGGAAAGCCGGCTTGTGGATGATCCGACAAACATCTCCCTTCTCATGCAGCTCGGGGAGCTGTACCACAGTCTCGCAGTGGACGGTGAGAGAGACGCGGTACAAAAAGCGGACGAGATGTTCGCGGAAATCTTGCGGATAGATCCAGGCAACGCAGAGGCGCTGGCGTGGCGCGGAAGTATCTATACCTTAAAAGCCAGAGATGCGTGGTTCCCGATAACGAAGCTGGTATACGTATACCGGGGCATCGGGATAATGAGAAGAGCGGTGGAGCTTGCCCCGGACGACATCGCGGTGCGGATGGTGCGTGCCAATACCTCTATGGCACTCCCCGGTTTTTTCGGCCAGCTCAACACAGCGATTCGGGACCTCGAGCATCTGCTGGCCCTCCACGAGGAGGATCCCGAGGGATTCTCCAATGCCGTCCTGGCGGACATCTACCTAGCGCTGGGGAAAGCGCGTGAGAAAGCCGGAGACGACAAAGGTGCCCGGGAATGTTGGCAGAAGGTGATCAGCCTTGTGCCCGGATCTGATGAAGCCAAAGAAGCAATGGAGCTACTCCAGGGCCTTTAACCGCCTCCATCCGGCCTGAGGCTGTTAAATCTCTTAGAGGATAACAGGGGATTCCTTTCCCATGTTTGCGTCGGCCTCTTTGGCGGGGGCGACACAGCTGCGCACCGAGAGCAACCTCCGCCTCTTGAAGGAGCTTCAGATAGCCGTCTTGCGCGGCAATCCAGGTGAGATAGGTGCCCTGGCCGGAATCGGTGGGAAAGTGAAAGGGGTCGAGTCTGTGGGCGAGCTTGCAGACTCGCTCAAGGTTGCCCGCACCCTGGCCGCCCACCACAAGACCACGGTGGCCATCACCGGTAAGCGGGACCTTATCGTGACCGAGGAGAGAGCCATCGCCGTTGACAACGGGCACACCATGCTGAAGACGATAACTGGTACGGGCTGCACGTCTACCACGGTCATCGCCGCCTTCGCCGCTGTGGAGCGAAATCTCCTCCTCGGGGCAGCAGCAGGGCTGATCTGCTTCGGCTTGGCAGCGGAGCTGGCCGCTCTACGGGGCGGGGGACCAGGAAGCTTCAAGGCCGCTTTGCTCGACGCCCTTTACCACCTCACCGCGAAGCAGGTGGCCGAAGGGGCAAAAGCGGAGTGGTTGAAAGGTTAAAATAGGGATCGATCTAAATCTGTACGTAAGCATTCAGTAAACCCATACTGGCTGAAATGTGGCAGGCCCTGCACAGTTATTGTGCATGGCAAGGCAGGCCTAGAACCACGGATGGACACTGATCGACACAAATCAGAGATCAGATTTCCTTTTCCCTCGATCCTCG
>DOHL01000004.1:541-6562 GCA_003535305.1 Candidatus Acetothermia bacterium | reverse complement strand
CAACGTATCGTTATCTAACATTATAGTTATATCTGACCAGCTATGTCAACTAAACTGTCAAAGGAGGCCTCTTTTGCAAGATTTTACCGAACGAGCGTTGGATCGAGCCTGCGCAGCAGGCGCTACATTTGCCGAGATACGGATCGTAGATCGGAGGTCAGAGAGTATAGAGATCAAGAATGGATCTCCGGAAGCGATCAGCAACAGGACCAGTTATGGTTGGGGGGTACGGGTAGTCGTTGCCGGAGGATGGGGATTTGCCTCCAGTTTTCGCGTCGAAAAGGATGAGATAGACCGAGTCGTCGATTTGGCGATACAGATAGCCCGCGCAAGCGCAACGAGCAAAAAAGAAGACGTCAGATTGAGCCCGAGCGAGAAGGTTCAACAAAGCTATCGTACTCCGCTTAAGATCGACCCATTTACCGTTCCTCTCGCGCAGCGGATCGACCTTCTCCTTACAGCCGAGGGTCTCTTACGGCAGGAGAAGGCAGTGAAGATATCACAAGCATTTATGACTCTCTTTAGTGAGAAAAAATTCTTCGCCAACAGTGAGGGGAGTTACATCGAGCAAGAGATAATCGAATGTGGTGCCGGATTAACTGCCAAAGCACTTAAAGACGGTGAGATTCAGGTGCGCTCCTACCCCAACTCATTCCGCGGTAACTTTACCACCGGCGGATATGAGTTCATCGAGTCTCTTAACTTAGCCGAGCACGCTCCTCGCGTCGCTAGTGAGGCAGCGGCGCTTCTCTCTGCGCCGCAATGTCCATCCAAAGAGACGACACTGATTATCGACGGCTCTCAATTAGCATTGCAGGTTCATGAATCGTGCGGCCACCCAATTGAACTCGACCGTGTCTTCGGCAGTGAAGCGAGTTATGCCGGCACGAGTTTTCTCACCACGGAAAAATTAGGTAATTTCCGTTACGGCTCGAAGATTGTAAATATCATTGCCGATGCTACTGTCCCTGGCGGATTGGGGACGTTCGGGTTTGACGACGAGGGTGTGCCGGCACAACGGACACAAATTATCGACAAAGGGATCTTTGTCGGCTATCTCACGTCGCGAGAAACAGCGGTTCAGCTAGGACAGTTGAGCAATGGGACGATGCGAGCCGATGGCTGGAGCAATATACCGCTGATTCGCATGACAAATATCAATCTCCAACCAGGGGAGTGGACATTCGATGATATGATCGCCTCCACCGAAGAAGGGCTCTATGTTGAAACGAACCGTAGTTGGTCGATCGATGACCGCAGGCTTAACTTTCAATTTGGCACGGAGATCGGGTGGGAGATCAAAGACGGTAAGCTGGCGCAGATGGTTAAAAACCCAACCTATACTGGAATTACACCGCAGTTTTGGGGTAATTGCGACGCTATCTGTAATGATGACCACTGGCAGATGTGGGGAACGCCCAATTGCGGTAAGGGAGAACCAGGACAGACGGCCCATGTCGGGCATGGAGCCGCGCCGGCTCGTTTTCGCAATGTGCGCGTAGGAGTGATGAAATGACGAATATCAACAAAATGCTCACTGAAGTTTTGCAGTTTTCCCGCGCAGAGCAGACAGAGATCGTCTACATGGGCAAGGATTCCGCTCTTACCAGATTCACCAATAATTATATTCATCAGAACGTGGCAGAGAGTAATGGCACCGCCTCCATTCGTGTTGTGGTAGGGAAGAAGATCGGATCGGCCACTACCAATCAACTAAATGAAAAGTCACTGCGCAGCGCAGTGGAAAAGGCGATAGAGATCGCCGATGCGCAGCGCGAAAATCCGTATTTCCAGTCCCTTCCCGCCCCGACACCGTACCGAGAGATTGAGACGTATGTCAGCGCCACAGCAGAGTTTACCCCGCAACAGAGGGCGAAAGCTGTAGCGACGATTGTGAAACTAACAGAACAAAACGGCATTATCGCCTCCGGCGCGATCTCCACCGAGACGATGGAGATTATAATCGTTAATTCGATGGGGGTAAACGCCCATCAGCGAGGGACAAGCGCTGATCTCAACTTGATCGTCAGCAGTGATGACGGGGCCTCTGGCTATGCCAACTACTTAACGCGCGACGTCACCCAAATCGATATCGTTGCGCTGACTGAGCAAGCGATCGATAAATGCTTGCAGGGAAAAGACCCGATTACGATCGAACCGGGAGAGTATGTGACGATCCTTGAGCCCTATGCCGTAGGAACATTTGTCTCTTTCCTCGGTTATCTGGGAATGGGAGCGCTGGCGTTACAAGAGAGACGGAGCTTTATGGTAGATAAACTGGGCAAACAGATCACCGGTGACAATATCACTATTTGGGATGATGGCCTCAATCCCCAGGGGATGCCGATGCCGTTCGATTTCGAGGGAGTAGCGAAAGAGAAGGTAAGTTTGATCGAAAAAGGGGTGGCTAAAGGGGTAGTCTATGACTCTTATACTGCCGGCCGCCAGCCGGAAAAACGATCGACCGGCCATGCGCTCCCTGCGCCGAACAGTTCCGGCCCCATGCCGCTCCATCTCTTTATGGAAAGAGGTGATTCTTCCTTAGCAGAGATGATCGCTTCGACAGAGCGGGGTATCTATGTCACCCGTTTCCACTACACCAATCCGGTTGAACCGATGAGCACCACGATAACCGGCCTTACGCGCGATGGGACGTTCTTGATCGAAGAGGGAAGGATTACCTCTTCCCTTGGAACCTTGCGGTTTACCGACAGTATCTTAAAGGCCCTCTCGCATGTCTCCCAGATATCGAAAGAGACGGCGCTCGTAGGGAGCTTCTTCGGCGGTAGCCGCGTGCCGGCGCTAAAGACCGATCGATTGAGATTCAGCGGCTCAGCAAAGAGGGCGTAGCAAACAGAATGGAAGAGCGAAGGCGGGCGCGTGAACTGGGAGTTACCATTGGCTTGCTTACGCCTGGCCAGTTGAATTCTATCACCGATGTGCCAGGAGTAGAGGTAGGACATCTCTCTCTTGTTCGCGGTGAAGGGAAGTTGGTTCCAGGAACAGGGCCGGTGCGAACCGGCGTTACAGTGATCAAGCCTCATCCAGGGAACCTTTTTTTGGATAAAGTTCCTGCTGCTGTCCATGTGATCAATGGATTCGGTAAAACGATCGGGTTGGTCCAGATCGTCGAGTTAGGGGTGATCGAAACGCCGATCGTCCTTACCAATACTCTCTGTGCCGGACTGGCAGCAGACGGGCTCATCGAATACATGTTGCGCCGGAATCCCGATATCGGAGTGACGACCGGCTCGGTCAACCCAGTCGTTGGAGAATGTAACGATAGTTTTTTGAACGACCTGCAAGGCCGGCATGTGAAACAGGAGCATGTCCTGGACGCGCTGGCAAAGACCTCTTCCGGTCCGGTGGAAGAAGGATCGATCGGCGCTGGAGTAGGGATGTCGGCCTTCGGCTATAAAGGGGGGATCGGCACATCATCGCGAAGAGTGGATGATTATACTATCGGAGCACTGGTCCTCGTCAACTGCGGCCGCAAAGAGGAATTGATAATCGCTGGATTTCCAGTGGGCGCTGCTCTTCCAAAGACAAACACAGAGACAAATAACGACGGCTCGATCATGATTGTTATCGCTACTGACGCACCTCTGTCGGCCCGCCAATTAGGGCGGTTAGCCAAACGTGCGACACACGGACTGGCACGCACCGGAGCCAATTCGTCCCATGGAAGCGGAGACATCGTTATTACCTTTTCCACTGCAACATATATCCCCCATTACTCAGCGAGCTCGACGATGACATTGACCGGATTACACGAATCAAGCAAGGAGCTATCCCGCTTGTTTTGTGGGGTGGCAGAGGCGACAGAAGAGGCGATTGTAAATGCATTATTTACCGCGCAAACAGTCGTTGGGCGCGACGGAAATCAGCGCTTGGGATTACCTATCCGAGAGACCTTAGCGATCATTAAAGAGGGATAAGTAGGGGCGAACGGTCGTTCGCCCGATAGCTACGTTATCATTGCCGAGTCTTGTCCATGGAATTATCGTCATTATTGTAGGGGCGTATTGCAATACGCCCCTACGGGAACCGGCGCCCGCACCGTTATTACCCGCGCCAATGACGGAAAAACAATGGGCAACCACAGGAGGTTGCCCTTACCAATCAAGAGACGAACCAGTTTTAAACAGGAGAAACCAGATGCAAATTGGAAAGTTGCCGCGCAAACGGATCGCTGCTTTACCAACCCCGCTCCATGAGCTTAAACGATTGAGTAAAGAGCTTGATGGACCACGGATATTCATTAAGCGTGATGACCTTACCGGCCTTGCCTTCGGGGGAAACAAGGCGCGTAAGTTGGAATTTATTCTTGGTGATGCCATCGAGAAAGGAGCAGATACAGTGCTTACCACAGGAGCTTTGCAATCGAATCACGTCCGGATGACAGCGGCGGCGGCAACTCAGTTTGGGTTGCGAGCCGTCCTCTTTCTGCGGGGCAAAGAACCGGTTACGTATAAAGCGAACCTCCTCCTCGATCGCCTGCTGGGAGCACAGATTGAGTTCGTCGACACCGATGATCGCGAGGAGATAGTGCAGCGAGTGGAGACGGCAGCCGAACAGCTCAAACAAGAAGGGAGCAATCCGTACGTCATTGCCGGCGGCGGCTCAACACCGGTCGGTTGCACAGGTTATTATGTGGCGTTGACAGAGGTTCTTACACAGGTAAATGAGATGGGAATTCACATCGACCATCTTCTCCTTGCCAGCGGCGGCGGCGGCACCCATGCAGGGGTCGTTCTGGGGGTAACAGCGCTTAATTTTGCGCTCAATGTGATCGGGATCAGCGTGTCGCAGTCAACAGATTACGTTGTCGAACGAGTCTGCCGGTTAGCGGAGGAGACGGCCTGTAATCTGGGACATAGGCTTAAGTTTTTGCCGGCGGATATTGAAGTCCATGATCAATACGTCGGTCCTGGTTACGCCATCCCCACCCCGGAAGGACTCGCCGCGATCCGGCTCGTTGCACAGACAGAAGGGATTCTGCTCGATCCGGTCTATACCGGCAAAGCAATGGCCGGGTTGATCGATCTGATCGCTCAACAGCGGTTTCAACGTGATGAGACGGTCCTCTTCTTGCATACCGGTGGAACGCCCGCGCTTTTCACCGATGAAACGCTATGGAATAGGTAAAATGATCTTCGGAGCGAGTGCATTGGCGTTCTTCCATAATCGAGAACCTACCTGGAAAGCTATGAGGGAGGCGATACAAAGCATCACCTCCCTCAACCTTGGCGTGGAGATATGGATTCCTTGCCAGACAGCAGGTCGAATTTTCCCTGGTCCGGATTCTGCAGTGCTCCATACAGATAAAGACGATCTGCCGTTCATATCGATGCACACCCAGCTCGACAGTTGGGATCGCCAAGCATTATGCCAAGAGATAGACCAGTGCGCTGCTCTTGGCGCCACCACGCTTGTCCTCCATAACAAAACGCTTGGTTGCCACCACTCTTCTGCTCAACCGGACTACCCGGAGATAGCGCGCTTGGCGCAGACAGCGCGTCTTCGCGGCATTGCGTTTGCGCTTGAAAACAGCAGCGACAACCTGTGGTTCCTTGATCAGATCCTCGACCGCATCGGCGATGACCCGCAAAAGACGAATATCGGTGTCTGTATCGACGTCGGCCATGCCCATATGTCGACGGACGCCGGACGTCAGCCGATCCGCGCCTATCTTAAACGATACAAAGAGCAATTGATCCACCTCCATTTGCACGATAACGATGGGAAGGAAGATCTACATCGTATACCGGGCGAAGGGTCGATTAATTGGCCGGAAGCGCTGGAAACGATTCACCGGATAGATTATCGCGGACCGGCAGTGATCGAGCTCCATTCATCAGGCGATCCAATTACAGATATAAAGAGAGCGACTCGGTTTTTCGCGCATCTCACCTCCAAGACGAGCACCTAAACTGCTACTTGACATTGAGAATGGAGCGCTATATAATTCTATTTATAAAAATAGAAATGAATTTTATTAGTAAAATTAGGAGGTGAAAG
>DOHL01000004.1:0-136 GCA_003535305.1 Candidatus Acetothermia bacterium | reverse complement strand
CGGCAAGATTAACGAATCAAAGAAACTTTTCTCAATCAGGAGGTAGAAAGAAATGACAAAAACAATGATCATTGCAACGCTTGTAACGCTGATTACAGCATCAATCTTCTTAGGAACGGCTGCAGCCGTTCCGCCG
>DOHL01000085.1 GCA_003535305.1 Candidatus Acetothermia bacterium | reverse complement strand
GCGACGAACAGAGTCACAACCGCGTTTCTGAGCTTTCGCAGCATGGGCGTTGCCCTCCATACAGACAGCCGGCCCCCTCCGACTACGAGGAGGAGGAGGCCGGCCTGTTTCCTAACGTTACTCTACCGGTCTGAGGACACCCGTTGTTAGCAACAACATGTAGACGCGCTCTATCCCTCCCGGAGCCAGCGTCCATACCGGATCATCTGCATCAGGCCACCCGGTTACGCGCACTCCGTCAACATGGAATATCATCAGCGTCTTTTCAGCGAAGGATAACACCGGCGCCCATTCGTTCATCACGAAGGCCAGTCTTTCAACCAGCTCCCGTGTTCTTTCAGGATCTACCGTAACGGCGAGCTCGTCGAGGATCGCCCCTGTATCGTAGACCACCCCGTCGATGGTGACCACCGGGTATTTTTCATAACCGGCGAATTCCTGTAGCCAGGCGCCTGCGAAGATCCGGTCATATCCCGTATAGGGATGACCGGTGCCCCACCAGGCAGCCCCGAACTCTATCCCCAGGTCGAACTCTCCCGCCCCATAGACGGTGGGGCGCATACCGGGCGGCACGGTCAGTACCGACGTTGGGATCCCGAATGCGGTGAGCTGCGCCGCGGCCTCGGTGCCGGCGAGGACCCAATCGGTGTGCGGTCCATAAGGGCGCATCACGAACTCCAGCGGTTGGCCTTCAGGATCCAGCCAGTTGCCGTCAGGACCCCGTGCGAAACCCAGCTCCAGGAGAAGCGTTTCCGCCCTCTCAGTGTTATGCTCGTACCGTGTCAGCCCAGCGAGGAACTCAGGCGAAAGCCAAGCTCCCTCAAGGGATTTGAGAACACCATGGTTGAAGACGTCGACCGCCAGTCCGAACGGCATACTCACGTCTCTGATCGTCGTTCTACAGAGCACGTGAAGCAGCGCCTGTCGGAATTCAGGTATGTTGAAGGGGAACCTCCGGTGGTTTGGGAAGATGACAAATTCAGCCAAATCCGGAGCTAAGGTCAGTCTTAACTTCGGCTGCATCGCCAGCATGGCCTCGGTGAGATCTTTACCCGTGGCCGGATGACTTGCGTCGATCTCCCCTGTCTGGAGCTGTCCCCACAATAGCTCATGGGCAACCCAACGGTAGAGTCGCAGTGCGTCAATGTAGGTCGTCTCAGCCGCCCAGTAATCCGCGAACTTTGTCAAGTATATCTCAAAGGGGTGAACCTCCACAAATGAAAACGCCCCTGTTCCGATCGGGATCAGGCCAGGGGGTTTGAAGGCCACTACCTCCTCTGTCAACGCCGCACGTTTCTCCGTCAACTCCGCTTTCAGAGCCTCGGGGACAGGTTCGTCCCGATCCTCCAGCGCCCATACCTCTTTTTGCAGTTCGATTATCGCCCGGGCTTCGCCATCCCATTCTCCGAAGATGTGATGCGCAGCCCTTATAGGCTCGCTCATAAACACAGTTGACAAAATAGGCAGCGGGCCTACAAATCGAAATTCTACTGTGTGGTCATCGAGCGCCTCTATATCTACTATCTCCCGTGGCCACGCGTACAGTGCCCTTATTAGGTTCCACGTTGTTAAAATATCCTTGCTGTCGAAGGGGTCTCCGTCATGCCACAGCACCCCTTCCCGGAGGCGGAGGATCAGACGTTCACCCCCGTCCAGCAGCTCCTTGGAGACGGCCAACCGCGGTATGAACTCACCTGTACCTGGGATGAAATAGAAGGCAGGCTCATACAGGATCCACCAAAGCCCCCCCACACCTCCGGGGCCGAATGGGTTTCCATGCCACGCCGGGGGAGGGGGATAGCCGATTGCGGTACGGAACTCAGCCTGACCGGCCGTTTGTGCCGTTCCGAGCAGCGCTATGGTGGTGATGGCCACCAGACAGATTGTAAGAAAAACCAGAGTCTTTTTCATTTTAACCTCCTTAGAATTGTTGCGCTTTTTTTGTTGCCATTCAGGTTTGGCGGCTGAATCTCACCGATCACCTCCTCTTCGCCGTCGCCCTGAGCAACCGGTTGCGCAACTATTATAATAGCATATTTTTCACGATTTGTCAAGTCGCTTAATCCCTGGTTGCAATCAGCGCAACCGCGCACCACCGCAGGATCCTCTTATGATCAGCTCGGTGGACAATCTGATCTGAACCAGTGGCTGATCCGGGTTCTTGATGAGTTCCATCAGCCTGTTGGCTGCCAGCGCCCCCATTTTCTCCCTGAATATCCGTGCCGTGGTAAGCGGTGGATCGGTATGGGAGGCGATCTCCCCGTCGTCGAACCCGACCACGGCGATATCGTCAGGGGCCCTTAACTCTTTTTCGGTCATCGCCCTGAGCGCTCCGACGGCCGTCGCATCGTTCGCTGCGAAGACGGCTGAGGGACGACCTCTCTCGAGCAACCTCTTCATCGCTACATATCCGTGATCCGGTCGTGTGCTCCCTTCCGCAACCAGGTCCACGTCATATTTCAAGCCGTGTTCCTTAAGGGCCAGCCTGTAGCCCTCAAATCGCTGCCTGAAATTCAGATCACTCAAGGGTTCGGAGATGAACCCGATCTCGCGATGGCCCAATTCGATCAGGTGCTCGACCGCTTTATAACCCCCTCCTATATTCTCGGTCGCTATGGAGTTCACCCCATCAAGATAATTGTCGACTAGCACGATGGGGATGCCTTTCTGTAAGCACAGGATTAGCTCTTCGCTTATATCGCAGCCCATAAGGATTAGACCATCTACATATCTCTCCTGCACACATCTCGGCGGAGAGGGCCCGCCATCGGTGGTCGCGAATATGAGGTGGTACCCTTGATTCCCTGTCTCCTCTTCAACCCTTAATATGATACGATCATAAAAGGAACTAAGAAGAGGTCTATGTCTCTTATCAATGATGATTCCTATATTCCCAGTTCTGTTCGTCGCCAACCCTCTGGCGTTCACGTTCGGATGGTAATCCATCTCTTGGGCGGCTCTTAAAATCTTTCTCCGCGTGGCTTTACCTATCCTTCCCTTCTTATTAAGCGCCCGGGAGACCGTGGAGGGAGCGACCCCCATCTTCTTAGCGATATCCTTTATCGTAATTCTCATGTTAGATTAATAGTAGCTGTTAGATAACGCCTCATCAACAGCAACCAAATACTTTCTTGCCTTAAGTCAAAGGACACACTATCAGACGCAAGCACGGCAACAATCTTGTGTGTCTCCTGTTGGCGACAGTTACCTGCCCTCCACTGCACTGTGTTGATGTCGCAAATCGTCTGTGATATAATTTTTTACTGATATGAGTGAAGAGAGAAAACCAGAAAAACCGACGGATTTGCGGAATAAGAATTTACGCACAATCGGCTTCGTTATAGCGGCAATTATCTTCGGGTTAATCTTGCTGTGGGTGTGGAATGGACGGGCACAACCAGAAACAGAGATTTCTTTTGCCGAGTTTATGAATCTTGTTGAGGCCGACCATCGTACAATCCTTTTGCTGCGTGTCGCGCCCGACAATCGCGGTTCAGTAACACTACTCGATGGGCGGCAATTAGTCGTTCAACTTCCGCCTGATGCAGCATTATATGTGCCCCAGGCACGAGAACACGGCATCGATGTCCAATTTGAGCCTCGTCGTGCCGACTGGCTGGCAATCGTTTTCGGTCCTCTTCTATGGATTTTGATCCTCGTAGGGGTGTGGATATACATTATGCGCCGTGCACAGAGAGGTGTAAGTGGTCCTCTATCATTCGGCGCCAGCAAAGCTCGCCTTACCAACCCGGAGATGACGAAGATCACTTTTAAAGATGTCGCCGGAATAGATGAAGTGGAAGAAGAAGTGCAGGAAGTCGTTGAGTATCTGCGTAATCCGCGCAAGTTCGTCCAACTGGGAGCGGAGATTCCGAAGGGTATTCTCCTTGTCGGGGCGCCAGGAACGGGAAAGACCTATTTAGCCAAAGCGATCGCCGGCGAGGCCAGCGTCCCTTTTTTCAGCATTAGTGGTTCTGATTTCGTAGAGATGTTCGTCGGTGTCGGTGCGGCCCGTGTGCGTGACATGTTCGTAAAAGCAAAGGCAAACGTACCGTGTATCATCTTTATCGATGAAATCGACGCTGTCGGCCGCAAGCGGGGAACAGGGTTAGGAGGAGGCCATGATGAGCGGGAACAGACTCTAAATCAACTCCTGGCAGAGATGGACGGATTCCAAGCGAACAAAGGGGTTATGATCTTAGCAGCGACTAATCGCCCTGATGTTCTCGACCCCGCACTCCTTAGACCCGGCAGGTTCGATCGCAAGATAACCGTACCTCGTCCTGATCTTGCAGGGAGAGAGGCGATCTTGCGTCTCAAAGTAGCAAGCAAGAGGCTTGCATCTGATGTTGATCTGGTCGTCATGGCGCGACGCACTCCCGGATTCGTCGGAGCAGATCTGGAAAACCTGGCCAACGAAGCAGCACTGCTCGCTGCTCGTCATGGCAAAAGTGAGATTGAGATGCTCGATTTTGAGGAATCGATCGATCGCGTTCTTGCTGGAATCAAGCGGAAAGGAATCGTCCTCACCGACGAAGAGCGTGAGAGAATCGCCTACCACGAATCCGGCCATGCTATAGTAGGCAGAATTCTCCCTAAGGCTGACCCTGTGCATAAAGTATCAATCATTCCACGCGGTGACGGGACACTCGGCTTTACACTCCAATTACCGTTGGAAGAACGGTATCTCGTATCAAAAGAGGAGCTGCTCGATAAATTGACAAGCTTGTTCGGCGGCCGAGCAGCGGAAGAAGTGGTGTATAATGATTTTTCAACCGGTTCTTATGATGACCTCAAGAAAGCGACTGAACTTGCCAAACGCCTGGTCGTTGAATACGGAATGAGCGAAAAATTAGGTCCGATCAGCCTTGCACGCAACCATGCCGATGTCTTCCTCGGCGAAGAGATAATCAAAGGATCAGATCATTCAGAAGCATTATCATCTCTGGCCGACAATGAGATTCGTTCTGTCCTTAACCGGTGCTACGATAGAGCCAAAAAAGTTCTGCAGAAAAACCGCGCCCTGCTCGATAACTTAGCCGAATCATTATTAGCGCGCGAGGTCCTGTCAGGGAATGACCTGGAAGAGATCTTCTCCTCTGCTCTCTTGGAGCCGGTCGGTTGACAGACTGAAGCATTGACAGCAACGAAGAGAAAGAGAGAGAACTTAAAACTGATGGGGTCGGAACTATAAATTCGGATAATTATCCCATGAAACGGATCGTCCTTCTCGGCTCAACCGGTTCGATCGGAACACAAACGCTCGCCGTGATCGAGCACTTAAATGCACACGGCTATCCCTGTCAAGTAGTTGGGCTAACAGCAAAGAGCAATGTGTCGCTGCTTGCCAAACAGGCCCGCCGCTTTTCGCCCCAATTTTTAGTGCTACAAGACCACAAGGAAATACCTGCACTGCAGCGCAGTTTTCCCCATGTCTGCTTTCTGACGGGTGATGAAGGGTTATGCAAGCTATCGCAGCTGGATGAGGCAGATATAATAGTCAACGCCCTTGTCGGGGCTGTCGGATTACGCCCCTCGCTGGCGGCGATTGAGGCCGGGAAGAGGCTCGCATTGGCCAACAAAGAGAGTTTAGTGATCGGAGGTGAACTTATCATCGCCGCACTGGCCGCTTATGACGCACAATTGATACCGATCGACAGCGAGCATCACGGCTTGTTCCAGTTATTCAGCAAAAATAACAGGGAAGAGACAACGAAACTCATCCTTACTGCATCCGGCGGGCCGTTCCGGGATAGGCCCCCGACGGATCTGAAGCATGTCACCCTTGCCGACGCACTCGCTCATCCCAACTGGACGATGGGCCCTCGCATCACCATTGACTCCGCAACGATGGTTAATAAAGGATTTGAGATCATCGAAGCCCACCATCTGTTCGGCTTGCCCTATGAGCAGATAGAAGCCGTTATTCACCCGCAGTCGATCGTCCACAGCTTGGTGCAATATCGAGACGAGTCGCTGACAGCTCAGCTGGCCGTACCCGATATGCGTATTCCGATCCAATACGCGCTTACCCATCCACAGCGATTGCATAGCGATTGTCCCCAGGTCGATCTTTTGGATATTGGACGATTAGAATTCTTCCCTATTGATAATGAGCTTTTCCCTGCATTTACCACAGTTGTCTCTGCAGGTAAGATCGGGAAGACCGCACCGGCAGTGATCAACGCCGCTGACGAAGTTTTGGTAGATCGCTTTCTGAAACATGATATCCCGTTTACCGGAATCGCTGACGGACTGGCAAAAATCATCAGAGAACACCGTGTAGTAGAGAAGCCGGCAGTAGACGATCTATTGGCAGCGGATGCTTGGGCTCGAGAGACGGCAGTAAAACTTACTTTGTAGAGCTCGTCCTGTTTGGATTTGACCGGAGGTCATTCGACCGGAGGTCAATGAAGTTAGGAAGCTGGGAAGCTGAGAGGTTGAGTAAAGCTGCAGAATGAAAAATGCTAAAGTATAAAATGGAAATACAGGTGGTCGTGGATAGTGACATAAGCAAGGCGCGAAGACGATGAACTCCTGCCCCGTGGAATATTATTC
>DOHL01000073.1:3923-7353 GCA_003535305.1 Candidatus Acetothermia bacterium | reverse complement strand
TTCAGACTATAGGCGGTAAAGTCGGGCTAGCATTCATAACAAAGTCGTATTAGAAGAAAATGGCAATGATAGTATGATGCTAAAGCAAGATGGAGGGCATCACCTCCAGGGTCTTGAGGCATAAGTTTATGGGCAAGATATTCAACAACAATATCTTCAATCTCTTCAGTAACTTCTAAAAGTGGTAACCCCTCAACAAGTTTCAAAGTATCTACTTTGGTAGGATAATTTCCTCGTTCAAGTTCATCCATAACACTTGGACTTATTACCAATTCATAGTTATGACGATGGTTGTCCCACCATTCTCTTGTCCACTGCCTTTTAGCAATAGACTCTGGAGCTTCACGAATCTCATAATAATAGCTTGGGATGGTAGTCTCTATATATACTCGTGGTTTCATTATTACTCCTTTTCAACCTTGGCAATGTTACCTAACATGTAATTGGCGAACTAGTTCGTTTATCCACCCCAATAGGGAGATAATGCGAAGTCCTTCGTTTATCCTCGACTTTTAGGTGAAACCTCAAATTATAACTTTTTGCTGTTATCATTTTCTCTCAAAATCCAAAGTGCTTAAAATTTGCCTGATATCCCGTCTGTAGTTTTAGAACTCTTATGCCCAAGCAACTCTTGAATATACCGTATGATAAAAAGAGCTATGAAAAGCGAGGCTGAGCGAGTCTCAATCTTCCACCCGAAAATCACCAAGTTTCATCTGGTCGGGAAGACTGGATTTGAACCAGCGACCTCCTGCTCCCAAAGCAGGCGCGCTACCAAGCTGCGCCACTTCCCGCATTTTCGTAATTTGATTCAAGCAGCATAATTATAGCCGAAGAGGTCTGCCCGATCAATGGTATACGCGATGACTGTGGATGAAAACGCTGTATTCTTCGGTAATTTCGCATAACAAGCATGCAAAATTTATCCATTTGACAAAAGCAGACTATTTTGGTAATATTTTACAGTAGAAGAGAGGGGCATCTCCAAAAAATCGGCAGGTAGGGTTATAAGGGTCAAAAAAAGAGGGGGTCAAGTGAAATCTTTAAGAGTTAAAAGTTTGACAAAGACACTGTTTAGAAATTTACAAAATAGCAGAAGATTTCCGAAAAAAGAAAGATGCTGCCTGGCAGACAGGGACACCTACCTGTCCGCGGGACGCAGGCAGGCGCACAAGCAGGCCGAGAAGGTAAAAAATGCAATCTCTCCTCTGCAGAGAGAAAAGCACTCGAACCCTTTGCATTAACTAATTGGGAGATGAATCATGAGAGGCGAGATGGACGACTATATTTATTTGGATAATAGTGCAACGACACCGGTCTCAGAAGAGGTTATGGAAGCGATGCTGCCCTATTGGCGAGCAGAGTACGGCAATGCATCCAGTCTCCATTCGTTCGGCCGCCGGGCGCATAGTGCTATGGAGGAGAGCCGTGCTCGTTTAGCAGCCTCTTTAGGCGCATCAGAGAGTGAGATCATCTTTACAGCGGGTGCCAGTGAAGCGAATAATTTAGCGATCAAAGGGCTCGCCTTCTCTGGTATTGATAAACGTCATATCATTACCTCACAGATTGAGCATCCTGCTGTTTTCAAAGTCTGTCAATGGTTGGAAAAGCAGGGATTCACTGTCACTTATTTACCGGTCGATCAAGAGGGAATGGTCGATCCCGATGAACTTGCCGCTACAATTACCGACGACACTTTACTCGTCACTATCATGTACGGCAACAATGAAATCGGAACAGTACAACCGATCTCACAGATCGCAAAGATATGCCGTGCACAGGGAGTCATTTTTCATACCGATGCTGTGCAGGCCTACGGAAAGATCCCCCTCTCAGTCGCAGATGTAGATATGTTATCTGCCTCCGCGCATAAACTCCATGGCCCAAGAGGGGTAGGGATGCTTTATCTGCGTAAAGGGATCAAGCTATCACCGCTCATCCATGGAGGAGGCCATGAGCGTGGCCGGCGAAGCGGCACAGAGAACATCGCCGGTATCGTCGGCTTTGCCAAAGCAGTGGAGATCGCCTTTGCCGAGATGGAAGTGCTCCGCAAACGACTGGAAGGATTCCGAGAGCGATTGATCGAAACGATCACTGCTATTCAAAAAACAAGACTCAACGGCCAACGGAGTGGATCTCTGCCCCATATTACCAATATCAGTTTTATGGCGATCGAGGGAGAGAGCTTGGTGATGAAGTTGGATGAACACAACATCGCAACGAGTACCGGTTCAGCCTGTTCTTCTCCCACCTTGGAACCGAGCCACGTGTTACTCGCCATTGGAATACCAATTGCAATGGCCCATGGGAGTTTACGTATCAGCACCGGCCGCCAGACAACAGCAGCAGAGATAGAGAGATTCCTTGCTGTCCTTCCCCAGGTGGTCGAAGAGTTACGGGAGATCTCACCCTTCAAGATAAATACCAAGATCAGGTGATATCAGATGTATTCAGAAAAAGTGATAGATCATTTTCGTAATCCACACAATAAAGGAAAATTGGATGAGTATAGCGCCATCGGCAAAGTAGGAAACATCGTGTGTGGTGATGTAATGTGGCTGTACATCAAAGTAGGACGCAACGCAAACAATGAAGAGATAATCGAAGATATCTCATGGGAAACCTTCGGTTGCACTGCTGCTATCGCTACTTCCTCAATGGTAACTGAGTTAGCTAAGGGAAAGACACTTAAAGAGGCGACCGCAATCAACAACCAAGAAGTGGCAGAGACGCTGGGAGGTCTCCCGCCAATCAAAATGCACTGTTCGCTGCTGGCTGTCGACGCGCTGAGTGAGGCAATCTACAATTATCTGCAGGAGAAAGGGGACGTAATCCCAGAGTCATTGGTAAAGCGACATGCTCATATAGAAAAAGAGCATAAAGAACTTGCCGAGCGTTATTCTGATTATATTTAAGATAGAGAAATTCCTGGCGTCGGAATCAGACTGAATCAAGGATAATGAGGATCTATATGTGCAGTTGACAAAAAAATCCAGCTATGGCCTGATCGCTCTGCTGGAAATAGCAGCTGGTTCGTCAGAACAACCGATATCAGCCGTTTATGTTTCTACTAAGTATTCCTTGCCGGCGCCGTTCGTGGTGAAGATTCTTCATCAGTTGAAATGTTCAGGGATCATCACTGCGAAACAGGGCCGCAAAGGTGGCTACTATCTGGTGAAAGACCCAGAAACGATATCTGTGCGACAACTCATTGAGATACTGGATAAGAAGCCACTTGCGCTTCTCAGTTGTTTAACGACTTCCAAAGCTTGTCAACTCAATGCGATCTGCCCGACAAAGGCATTATGGGAAGCAATCGATGAAAAAATTAAAGAATTGCTAAATAAGTGGACACTGAAAGATCTACTGAAACAGCAAGCAGAGATAATAGGTGGTGAGTGATAGGTAAAGGAAGGAACGAGGGTCGAGG
>DOHL01000073.1:0-3569 GCA_003535305.1 Candidatus Acetothermia bacterium | reverse complement strand
TCGAGGGTTCGAGTGAAATGCTCAAAGCACGCAAACCCTTTGCATCAACTAATCGGAAGATGAATCATAATTACAATTACTACATGCAACGTCACGTGCCCTAATCGTTTGCAAAACCTAAATATTGGCGATATTCTTTCGGAGAAGTTTATTTAAGCAGGAGGAAGGAAATATGGCAGAGGTACGATTAAAGGAGATAACGAAGAAATTTGGAGACTTTGTCGCTGTAGATGAGGTCGACCTTACAATCGAAGATGGAGAATTTACGGTATTAGTAGGTCCATCCGGATGCGGTAAAACAACAACATTACGTATGGTGGCGGGATTGGAAGAGATCACCGCAGGTGAGATATATATCGGTGATCGACTGGTCAATGATATTCCTCCCAAGGATCGCGACATCGCCATGGTCTTTCAGAATTATG
Source organism: Candidatus Acetothermia bacterium (assembly GCA_003535305.1). Lineage (GTDB taxonomy): Bacteria > Bipolaricaulota > Bipolaricaulia > UBA7950 > UBA7950 > UBA7950. The sequence goes on along the minus strand of DOHL01000073.1, from coordinate 3,144 downwards.
CACTCTATCCGCATATGGATGTCTACAACAATATGGCCTTCGGTCTCAAGTTACGTAAAACTCCCAAACAAGAGATCAATCGGCGAGTAAGAGAAGCAGCAGAACTACTGGGAATCACCGACAAACTCAAGAGCAAGCCGCGTCAACTCTCCGGTGGACAGCGCCAGAGGGTAGCGTTAGGACGCGCAATTGTGCGTGAGCCGCAAGTCTTTCTCTTTGACGAACCCCTCTCCAACTTAGACGCCAAACTACGCGTAGCGATGAGAGCTGAACTGCAAGAATTACACCACAAGCTGAAGACGACATCGATCTACGTTACCCACGACCAAGTGGAGGCGATGACCCTTGGCGAACGGGTGGCGGTGATGAATGAGGCGGTCCTCCACCAGTATGACCCGCCGCAACATCTGTATGACCAACCCACCGACCAATTTGTCGCCGGCTTTATCGGCAGTCCGTCAATGAATTTTTTAAGCGCCCGCCTTACATCTGAAAACGGCATACTGTATGTTGAAGGTCGCGGCTTTAAATTGGCACTTCCTGACAACGATCAAATAACCGAACATGACAGCGAAGAGGTGGTGCTGGGAATCAGGCCGGAAGACCTCCATGGCCCGGTGGACTCCGACGGCGATGATATCATCGATGTGCTGGTCAAAGTAGTGGAGCCTCTCGGCGATGAGATCCAAATCCACGCAGACTGCAGCGGTCAGGAGCTTGTGGCTTCACTTGACCCGCGCCAACAGATCAGAATCGGTGATGTGATCAAACTACGGGTGGCGATGGATTATATGCACTTATTCGATCAGCAAAGCGGCAGAACGCTGAGATAGGTGTTACCGTTGTTTCTCATTGTGGTGGGATATTTCACTATATGGTCCGCAAATTAGACGATAGTTCATTTGACAAGCGATACGACTGCCGGCAGATGCTCGCAGTCTTATCTCGCTTCTCTGAGCAGTGCCGCAAAGCGCTCGCGATCGGCGCTGCGTTCGAACCGCCGCAGATCGATGAAATCGATAAGATAGTCATCTGCGCCATGGGAGGATCGGCGCTGGCCGGTGACATCGTAAAACGGTTCGCCACTGTTCCTGTCTTTGTTCACCGCAACTACGGCCTTCCCTCTTTTGTCGATGAGATGACGCTGCTTATCGCTGTCAGTTATTCCGGTAATACTGCTGAGACACTCAGCGCACTTAATGCAGGCCTAAAGCGACGAGCAACGGTGCTCTGTCTATCGAGCGGCGGCGTGCTCAAAGAGATCGCCCAGCGTGAATCTATACCCTATCTGCAGATTCCCGCTGAATATCAACCCCGAGCAGCGGTCGGATACCTTTCTCTCTCTCTGATAAATCTTCTCTCACAGATCGGCCTTGTCGCTGGAGTAGATAGGCTCGATTGCCTGCCTGATGAATTGAAACAGACCGCTGCCCACTGTAATCCTGCTCGTGATATCGCAGAGAACCCGGCGAAAGAGTTGGCTGCCAAGCTCGCCGGCAAAATTCCCTCGATTTACGGCACACAGGATAATACCGAAGTGGTGGCGCTGCGCTGGAAAGCGCAGATCAACGAAAATGCTAAACAACCTGCCTTTTGGAACGTCTTCCCCGAACTGAACCACAACGAGATCGAAGGCTTGCTCAAGAGCGATCTCCTGCCCAATCAGGAGATCCTGTTGCTGCGTAATGACTATGACCGCACGGAGAACATCGCTCGCATAGAGATCATCAAGGCTCTGTTCACCAACTATGGTCGATCATGTACCGAGATCAACGCTTCGGGAGAGACAGAGATAGGGCAGATCTTCTCGCAGATCTATCTCGGCGATTACGTCAGCGTATATTTGGCATTACTAAATGAGGTCGATCCAACACCAGTACCGCTGATCGAAGAATTTAAACAGCTATTGGCAGAGGATAAACAAGGTTCGAGGCACTTAGGATTTTGAATTGCCCCAAAGGGGCCACCTCTTCCGAGCGAAGTCTCGGACGGGGCGTAGATGCTTATTGGCGGTTTTTTTATAGATGAAGACGATTATCCTTGCCGGCGGCTACGCTGTCCGCTTTCACCCAATCACCCTCCACCGACCAAAGCCGCTTCTTCCGGTAGCAGGAAGACCGATCATTGAGTACATTCTCAGTGATTGCCCATCGTTGGATCGGCCGATCATCTCTACCAATCGCTATTTTGCGAAACAATTCGCCGTATGGAGCGATCAAACAGAGCACGATGTTGAACTGGTGATCGAAGAAAGCTGCTCAGAACAAGAGAAATTGGGTACGATCGGCGCGCTCGCTTTTCTCGTTCGACACCTCAACATCACTGAAGAAATGTTGGTCATCGGAGGGGATAATATATTCCAATTCCCCCTGCGTAATCTGATCACTGCCTACCGTGGAAATCCGATCATCGCACTCTATGATATCAAAGATAAAGAGCGAGTGCGCAATCGTTACGGAATAGCTGTCGTATCCAAAGGAAAAATTGTCGATTTCCAAGAGAAGCCGTCTCATCCTCACAGTTCACTCGTAAGCACTGCTTGTTATATCTATCCAGCAGCAGTCTTGCCGCTCTTCGCTGAGTTCGTTGCGGAGAGTAAGGCAGGCAAAGATGCGCCGGGATATTTTAACGAGTGGCTGCTCAACGAAAAAGATATAGCAATCGATCCGTTTATCTTTGAAGATGGTTGGCACGATATCAGTGATCGCCGCTCCTATATCGAAGCCAATCACTGTTTCGCTAACCAGGATACAGTGACCGGCCGTGATGTACGAATAAGATCGTCGACAGTACGAGATTCTGTTATCCTCGACAATGTAATGATCGAAAACTGCACGATCAACAGTTGTGTAATCGATGAGAATTGCCGTTTGAGCGGGGTCGATCTACAGGACTGCCTTGTGGGAGCAGGTACGATCATTAAGGGTGATCGCCGACACTGTTGACGCACACGTTTTGTATTCGTTGATTATGTTCTCAATAGAAATAAGATAGTTGCGATGGAGGTAATGATGTATGATATCGATCGATCGATTCTGCGCCTCAATAGCCGCAGAGAGGAGATAATCACGATCTTGAAAGCCGCTGTGACCGCGGTCGTGCCGCACCGCGGAATCCGCAATTGGGTGTACCGGAAAGCGCAGC
>DOHL01000066.1:7358-15976 GCA_003535305.1 Candidatus Acetothermia bacterium | reverse complement strand
TGAACCCCTGCCCCTGCGCAGGCAGGGGCAGGTCTGTGGTTTTATTAACGCATATTTTGGGTTCAGGCTATTTACCCTTGCATTGCACGTTTAATTATGCTATTGTAGAGATAGTTAAAAGCACGTAAAGGTAGGGTGCAGATTAAGATACTGTGCTCTATCTTTGTCGCGACCGCGAAAACTAAATTACTATGAGAGGTTGGCTCCCCATGGTCTTGCGATCATTGCTCTTTGCGCCAGGAAATGTAGCTCGCAGGGTAGATAAAGCGTTGCAACTTAATGCTGACGTCGTGATTCTCGATTTGGAAGATTCAGTACCGCTAACAGAGAAAGGATCGACCCGCGAGCTTATTGCCGAAGCTCTGAAAAAACCACGCAATAACTTCTGTTATGTTCGGGTGAATGCGCTGAGCACAGGTCTAACTATCGATGATTTAACAGCAGTTGTCTCTTCCCGGTTAGATGGAATAGTTCTCCCTAAAGCAGAGGAAGCGGAAGATCTGAGTAAGGTCGATTGGTATCTCTCTTATCTGGAAGATAAACGATCCCTACCGATCGGTTCTATCGATCTTATCCCGCTGGTGGAGAGCGCCAAAGGCATCCGTAATGCTTACATTATCGCTGCGACTGTTAAGCGAGTACAGCGGCTCTGCTTCGGGGCAATAGATTACACTGCCGATATCAACGTTCAGCTCTCTGCAGAGAAGATGGAAATTCTCTATGCCCGCTCCTGTTTGGTCAACACCTCTGCCTCTGCCGCACTGGAGCCGCCGATCGACACCGTCTATCCCGAAATTCGAAATATCGATGGATTACGCGCTGATGCGACCACAGCACGAGGTCTTGGATTTCAGGGGAAGCTCGTCATCCACCCGGATCAGATTGAACCGGTCAATGAGGTCTTCTCTCCGTCAGAAGAGGAGATTACATATGCCAAGCGGGTAGTCGCCGCTTTTGAGCAAGCAGAAGCTGCTGGTCACGCCGCTATTACGCTTGATGGTGGTAAATTTATCGACTACCCAGTTGCTCGCAACGCCCAACGTCTGCTTGCTGTTGCCGACGCGATAAGGAAGATGAGCTGAATCAGGTTAAACACAAAATTATCTTTAACTACTCAGGCCTGCCCCCGGCCGCAGGCCCAGGGGTTCAAAGTTCCGGGGTTCACCCCTGATCAAGTCAGGGGTGAACGGTTAGAAAACGATGGACAAAACATAACTACTCAGCTAATAGGAATGGAACCGCTGATGTATGCTGATAAATACAGACCTGTCCCTGGCTATGTCTAGGGATTAGAATTAGACAAAGTCACACAGGGACAGTGAATCGGTGTTCATCGCCGGTTTTCTTCCTAATGTTGATTAAGAGCTGTGTACCTACCATAAATGAGTATGAACATAAGGTGAGCAACCGTGAACCGTGAACCTGACAACCTAGGCAGTTACGGCAAAACTATATTCAAATTAAGGAGGAAATGAAGAATGGCGCGTCTCCTCGAGCATGATAGCAAACGATTGTTGCGCAAACTAAAAATTCCCGTCCCGACAGGAGAGGTAGCATCGACCCCTGCTCAAGCTGAAGAGATCGCTCAGCAGATTGGGTTCCCTATCGCAGTAAAGGGGCTTATTCCGATCGGCAAACGGGGCAAGGCAGGAGCGATCGGCTTTGCCTCTAATCGAGAAGAAGCATTTTGTCAAGCAGAACAAATTCTTGGAATGACTGTCTCTTTCTATCCAATAGAGAAATTATTGATCGAGCAGAAGTTGGCAATCAAGCAAGAATTATATCTGTCGATAACGATCGATAAGGCCGCCAAATGTCCGGTGATCATCGCCGGCACGCTCGGTGGAATCGATATTGAAGAGTTGAGCAGAGAGCATCCGCACAAAGTGAGCAAAACATTTATCGATTCGCTTATTGGCCTGCCGGGATACAAGGCGATCGAAATCTGGTCCGACCTTGGCTTGACCGGCAAGTTATTACGCCAGGCCGGCACGATTCTCATGCGTCTCTATCAGATGTTCGTTGAATTCGATGCCACAATAGTAGAGATCAATCCGCTGGTGATTACAGAAGAGGACGCCCTTGTCGCTGCTGCCTGCGTGATGAGTGTCGATGAAAACGCGTTTTATCGGCAGCCGGATATTGCGGAGATGGTTCAGCCGGGAAGTGACCGTGCCTGGCGACCGCTGACAGAATTGGAACGAAAACTGATTGCTGTTGGTGAAGATGAAGCCTATCGCGGTACGGCCCGTTATACTGAGTTTGACAGAGGGGATATCGGGTTTATGTGCGGCGGCGGCGGTGCAAGCCTGCTATTGATGGACGCACTACGTCGATCCGGCGGCCGACCAGCCAATTATAGTGAAATCGGTGGTAATCCGCCGGAGAGCAAAGTTTATCATCTCTGTTGCGGAGTTTTGTCCAAAGAGGGAGTAAAGGGGCTCTTTCTTGCTCACAACATAACAAATAACACCCAAATTGATGTGATGGCTAAGGGAGTAGTTCGCGCGCTCACAAGCATGGGAGTCGATCCCTCGCAATTTCCGGTTGTCGTCCGCGAAGCCGGAACTCATGATGAGCAAGGTAAACAAATTTTTCAAGCAGCAGGAATCGAGTACCACGGCGAGGATATCACCCTCGATGAGGCGGCCCGCCTGATGGTGAAGAAGATGCGGCAAGTCTATCCTGATTATGACCACTGGAAGGAAGGGGAATAATGGCTATTTTAGTCGGAAAAGAGACAACGGTGGTGATTCAGGGGATCACCGGAAGAGAAGCATCGATGGTGGCAAAATTGATGCTCGATTACGGCACGTCGGTGGCAGCCGGCGTAACTCCAGGTCGCGGAGGACAGAATGTAGAAGGCGTTCCTGTCTATGATACTCTCAAAGCGGCACGCCAAGAGCACAAGTTAAATACGAGCATCATCTATGTCCCTCCGGCAGCAGTGCTGAACGCGGTCTGGGAGGCGGTGGCCAACGATCTCCAACTTATTCTCATCGTTACGGAGAACATTCCTCAACTTGATGCCATTAAAATACTTCAGCTGGCAAAGAATCATGATGTGCAGGTTGTCGGACCGAATTCCGTCGGGATAATCAGCCCGGCACAGCGATGCAAGTTAGGGGCGATCGGCGGTGACAACACAGAGCGATGTTTCGTTCCCGGCCGTATCGGTGTTATATCCCGCAGTGGAGGAATGACAGCAGAATGTTCATGGATGGTCAAACGTGCCGGCTATGGGGTGAGTACCAGTGTCAGTATTGGCGGTGATGCTCTGATCGGCACACCTCCACAAGCTCTGCTCCCTTTATTCGAGGAAGACGAAGAGACAGAAGCTGTTCTGCTCTTCTCTGAGCCAGGAACAAACTTCGAAGAGGAAGTGGCCGACTCGCTGGAACAGAGAAAGTTCACCAAGCCATTGATTGCCTATGTAGCGGGATCGTTTACCGAAGATATGCCGGAAGGAACGGTCTTTGGACACGCAGCAGCGATCATCGAACGGGATGTGGGTCGTCCTTCCACCAAGATAGAACGGTTGGCAAAAGCAGGCGCGTACGTAGCAGAGCAGTTTGATGATATCATCGGACTGCTCCGCCGGGTCATCGGATAGTCATTCTATCTGGAGGAGAGCAGAGAGATGGCAGAAAAGAAGACGGTCGTGCTCGGTGTCATCGGAGCCGATGTCCATGCAGTAGGGAACAAAATTCTTGAGTATGCGTTCAAAGAAGCAGGGTTTAATGTAGTCAATATCGGGGTTCTCTCAGCGCAGAAAGATTTCATCGAAGCAGCGATCGAGACAGATGCCGCCGCCATTTTGGTCTCCTCTCTGTATGGCCACGGCGAACTTGACTGCCAGGGGTTTCGCGACCGATGTATCGAAGCCGGATTAGATAATATTCTGCTCTATGTGGGAGGAAACCTGGTAATTGGCAAACAGAATTGGAAAGAGGTCAAAGAACGTTTTTTAGCGATGGGCTTTGATCGCGTCTACCCGCCGGGAACGTTGCCGGATGAACCGAACCGTAATTTGAAGCAAGATTTAGGCCTGATTGATTAAGAATCGACGATGACAATCGCACTTCTGTTTGATATCGGCAGTACATTCACTAAAGTAACGGCTGTTGATTGCGATGCGGACAAGCTTTTAGGAACAAGTGCAGCTCCGACAACGATCAACAGTGATGTGAATGAGGGTCTCGAGCAGGCTACTGCACAACTGGAGCAACAGACAGGGGTAATCGCTGATCGAGCGGATCTTAAGTTAGCCTGCAGCAGCGCAGCCGGCGGATTAAAGATGGTGGCTCTTGGTCTTGTACCGGGATTGACCGCGCAAGCCGCACAATGGGCCGCCCTCGGCGCAGGCGCGAAAGTCTTACAGACCTTCGCGTTCAAATTGAGTAAACAAGAGATGGAAAAGATCAGCGAACTTGACGTTGATATCATTCTGCTGACCGGCGGTACCGACGGCGGCAACAGCGATACGATTCTTCACAATGCTCGTGTCTTAGCCCGTTCTCTACTTGACGTTCCAATAATTATCGCCGGGAACAAAGCGGTCCAGGATGAAATCAATGGAATCCTACAGGCGACAGGGAAAGATGTCCGTATCACTGATAATGTGATGCCGCAACTTGAGGAGTTACATATCGAGCCGGCGCGACAGACGATTCGCGCCGTCTTCCTTGAAAAGATTGTCAAGGCCAAGGGGCTTGATGCTATACAGTGTTTCGTTGATCGTGTAGTAATGCCTACTCCTTCTGCGGTGATGGATGCCGCTCAACTGCTGGCACATGGAGATGGGAAGAATCAAGGATGGGGCGAATTACTCGTCGTCGATGTGGGTGGAGCAACGACAGATGTACATTCCATGGCCACAGGAGACCCAATATCGTCAGGTGTGGTGTTAAAAGGTCTGGTTGAGCCGTGGAAGAAACGGACCGTTGAAGGTGATCTCGGAATGCGCTACAGCGCAGCCAGTCTGTTTGCCGCGGTGGGTGAACCCTTTTTGCTGCGTACTGGAAAAGAATTAAATTCAAACCTCTCTTTTTCTGGTGATGATTTGGAACGTTTTATTATCTCGTTAGGGGAAGAACCTAATAAAATCTGCGCCTCTGAGAAAGAGATATTTTTCGAAACGATCATTGGCCGGGCAGCGGTGACAGCGGCAATGAACCGACATGCAGGGAGGTTGGAGCAAGTATTCACGCCTCACGGAGAAGTCTTTCTGCAAAGAGGGAAAGATCTGTCCCGAGTGAGAAAGATAATCGGCACCGGCGGAATTTTGGTCCATCATCGATCTCCACAAGTTATTCTTGCCGGAACGATACGTCCGCCAGAAGAAAAAACTGTTCTCACGCCGCTGGCCGGGGAGTTTTTTCTCGACAAAGAGTATATAATGTCAGCAGCAGGTTTACTGGCCAGAGAGATGCCAACGACAGCATTTAATCTGTTGCGTCGCTATTTAACGACCGTATAGAGAGCGCTGATAGCCTTCCTAAAGGTCACGGAAAATAGGGACATATCGAATTGAAACTGCAAGTTGTAACATGTAAAATAAGGGTAACCGTTCGCGGTTTACAGTTATCGGTTCACGGTTGATGAATACATAAAAGCAAGAGGTTCGAAGGATTGTTGATTATTAAAGGTGTTTACTGAAAACCGTAAACTGTAAACTGTTTTCAATATCCAAAATGCTTCAATCGTTGCATACTTCATTGAAAAAACTGTGAACTGTGAACCGACAACTGTGAACGGTTACGAATAAGGAAGGATTTACGAATAAACCACAGGGAACACAGAGAATTAAATTTTTGACAATACCGCCTAAATATAATACGGGAGGACAAAGGAATGGAGGATAAAGGAATGGAGGATAAAGGAATGCTGGGGGTGGAACTTAGCGACCAACGATTGCCGGAAGAAAAATTTTTCGCCCTGCGTAAAAAGGTTCTCTCTGAGTGGCCGACAGGCAAAGACGTGGACATTGCAGAGGCGATCACTTACCACAACAAGCTTCCCGGCAAGAAAAACGTGACAGCGGTGCTGATGCGTGCTGCCAGCCGTGGAGATATCCTCATTCAACCACGAGCCGGGGTAACTCTCCTCGAAGAACAGATAAAACTGCTTCGTTATCTACAAGATGAGGGCGGAGCTGACATTCTTCCGACGACAATCGACAGTTATACCCGTCAAAATCAGTATAACGCAGCACAAAAAGGGATTGAAGAGAGCAAAAAAATGGGACGTTCGATGCTCAATGGATTCCCAGTAGTCAACTACGGTGTCGCTGCTTGTCGTCGCCTGGTAGAGACGCTTGACCGGCCGCTACAAGTACGTCATGGCACCCCTGATGCTTGTCTGTTGGCAGAGATCTCCCTTGCCGGCGGATTCACTGACTTTGAAGGAGGGGGGATCGGTTATAATATTCCCTATGCTAAAGATATCTCGCTCGAGGCAACGATAACTGCTTGGCAATACGTTGATCGCTTAGTCGGTTATTATCATGAACATGGAATAGCGATCAATCGAGAACTGTACGGAACGTTGACCGGTACGTTGATTCCTCCGTCTATTTCGCACGTTGTCGGAATTATTGAAGGGATTTTAGCAGCCAGACAAGGGGTGAAATTCATCACCTTCGGTTGCGGGCAGAATGGGAATTTCTTGCAGGATATAGCTTCTATTCAAACACTGCATGAGCTGGCAACAGAATATCTGGCGCAGGAAGGGTTGTCCGATGTGAGAGTGACAACGGTTTTTCATCAGTGGATGGGCGGTTTTCCGCCGGATGAGGCGCGGGCATTTGCAGTGATTGCCTGGGGTGCGGCCGTAGCAGCACTGGCCAAAGCGAATAAGATAATCGTAAAAACTCCGCACGAAGCAATCGGAATTCCAACGAAAGAGGCCAATGCGCAAGGACTCAAGACGACAAGGCAGATGGTAAAAATGCTCGAAGATCAATCGATCGAGCAGACTGATAAACTGAAGATTGAAAAAGCGATGATCAGAGCTGAAGTTGCACAGATCATCGACAAAGTACTGGAGTTAGGAGATGGTGATTGGGCACAAGGGGCTGTCAGAGGGTTTGCAGCCGGGATCATCGATGTGCCGTTCGCTCCCAGCCGCTATACAAGCGGAACCATGCTGCCGGCACGCGATAAAGAAGGAGCGATCAGATTCCTTGATTTCGGTAATTTGTCCTTTGATCATCAAGTGAAGGAATTTCATCGCGAGAAAATAGCTGAGAGAGGAAGGAGCGAGCATCGTGAACCTAACTTTCAGATGGTCATCGATGACGTGTACGCCATCGGCCAGGGATGTCTCGTCGGTCATCCGAAAGTGAAAGCAGAAGTCGGATGAAAATCGCCAACGTGTTAGCCTCTCCCGGCTTGACCGGCTTCTATTTCGACGATCAGCAGGCGATCAAAGCCGATGCTCAGTCTGACGGTTTCACTTATCGCGGCAAGCCGCTGACAGCAGGATTTACAAATATCCGCCAGCAAGGGGAATCGATATCCCTCATCCTTATATTAACAGATGGACAGGTGGCATACGGCGATTGCGCTGCTGTCCAGTATTCCGGAGCTGGTGGCCGCGACCCGCTCTTCCTTGCGCACAACTACCTTCCGCTTATTGAGAAAGAACTGGCGCCGACCCTCGTGGGACGAAGATTGACCTCATTTAGAGAGATGGCTGCTGAATACGATTCTTTCCGTCTTAGTAATGGAGATTCTCTCCATACCGCCATCCGCTACGGATTGTCTCAGGCTTTACTCGATGCAACAGCAAAAGGACGAGGGGTGACAATGACTGAGGTGATCGTTGAGGAATACGGACTCTCCTGGGAAGAGATTAAACCGGTTCCGATCTTCGCCCAGACAGGAGATGATCGCTACATAGGCGCGGATAAAGCGATCCTCAAACGCGTACAGGTTCTTCCCCATGGACTTATCAACAATGTGCGCGATAAATTAGGCCTGCAAGGCGAGCTGTTACAAGAGTATATTAGTTGGTTAAAGGGCCGTTGTATTGCTCTGGGAGGCAGAGACTACAAGCCGATATTCCATATCGATGTTTACGGGACGATCGGACTCCTCTTTGACGGTGATACACCACGCATCGCTGAATACCTATTGAAATTGGAAGAGAGAGCTGCGCCCCATCTGTTGCGGATCGAAGGGCCGCTCGATGCCGGCGGCAAAGAGGCACAGATTGAACAGTTATCTCGGCTCAAAAAGGAGATTCGCAGCCGCGGCGGGAGGGTGGAAATTGTCGCTGATGAGTGGTGTAATACTTTATACGATATACGCGAGTTCGCCGCCACTGCAGCTGCTGATGTGATTCAGATCAAGACGCCGGACTTGGGAGGAATAGAAAATACGATTGAAGCGATCATCTACTGTAAAGAGAAAGGAATAGGCGCCTATCAAGGCGGAACGAGCAACGAGACCGATCGTTCCGCTCAGGTGTGCACGCAAGTTGCCTTGGCGTTGCAACCTGACCAGATACTCGCCAAACCGGGAATGGGAGTCGATGAAGGATTAATGACTGTGTTCAATGAGATGCAGAGAACTTTAGCGTTATTGAAGTATCGCCGCGCGATAAACAATCTTTCA
>DOHL01000066.1:6848-6976 GCA_003535305.1 Candidatus Acetothermia bacterium | reverse complement strand
ACGAGGCACGAGGATCGAGAATCGAGGCTCAGAGCCCAAAACTGAATCGTAAATGGTAAATGGTAAATGGTGAATAGTGAATCGTGAATAGTCGGAGCAAGTCCAGAGCTTGAAGCCCATCACCCATT
>DOHL01000066.1:0-6493 GCA_003535305.1 Candidatus Acetothermia bacterium | reverse complement strand
ACCCATTGTAACGATGTGACATAGCCTGAAAAGTAGTTTTTCACTCATAGTATCCGGTGAATTTAACATGGGTGCAGCAATATTTTTTTGCACTGTTGCGTTGCTTAAACTATACTTATGCAGCACTATAATTTCTAAGAGAGCGAACCTTTTTTGATTATAGGAGGAACGATGAAAATAACACTGAGCGCAATCAAAGCAGATATTGGTAGTATTGGAGGACACATTATCCCCAGCGACGATCTCTTAATGGAAGTAGAAGACTATATTGACAAAGCAGTAGGAGATCTTATCTTCGACTATTTTATCGGTAATATCGGCGATGACATCACAATCCTTCTTTCCCATGAGCTCGGTTCAAATAGCGAAAAGATCCACCGGTTAGCGTGGGATGCGTTCCTCGCAGGGACAGAGATCGCCAAAGAACAAGGACTGTACGGAGCAGGACAAGATTTACTCTCTGACTCATTCTCCGGAAATATTTGCGGGTTGGGCCCTGGAATCGCTGAGATAACCTTTGACGAGCGGGAGAATGAGTCATTCCTCCTCATAGCAGCAGATAAAACAGAACCGGGGGCATTCAACTTGCCTCTTTATCTGGGATTTGCCGATCCGATGTATAATTCCGGCTTGATTCTCGCGCCGGCGATCGGCAAAGGTTTCTCCTTTACCGTGATCGATGTATCTCACACAGAGGGTGATCGTGTGATCGAGCTGGTCACTCCTGAAGAGGTGTACGATCTCGTTGCGCTGTTACGTGATAATGGTCGTTTCGTCGTAGAATCGATTCACACGCGTACTACCGGCGCGCATACTGTTGCGTGCAGCACTACTCGTCTGCGCAACATCGCCGGTAAATATGTAGGTAAAGACGATCCTATTATGCTCATCCGCACACAGAAAGATTTTCCTGCTACAGGAGAGATCATCGCACCGTATGAGATCGGCCATATTGTGGCTGGTTTTATGCGTGGGAGTCACACTGGTCCATTGATGCCGGTAAGGGCGGGCAGTGGAATATCCTTCTTCGATGGACCGCCGAGTGTCTCTTGCCTGGCATTTTGCGTTCACAATGGAATTCTCACTGAACCAAGCGACCTGTTCGATCATCCCTACTGGGACTGGGTACGAAATAACATTTGCGTTAAAACGCATGAGATCAGACGACAAGGATTCTCCGGCGCAGCGATGCTCCCCTATTCCGACTTGGAGTATGGAGGTATCACTGTACGGATGGAACAATTGGAAAACAAGTTTAAGATAAGAGGCCGGTGAGCATTTAGCTTATGCCACTCTGTTGCTGTGCTCAAGGCTGTAAATAAACCCAGATTATATATTAACCGCAGACCTGTCTGCGTGCGGTTACCTGTCTGCGTGCAACGCACAGGCAGGCGCACAGGCAGGGACCGCAGAGATCGCAAAGAAAGATATTAAAACAAAAGAAAAGCTCCATTTTGTTGTTTTTCCCTGCCTGCGCCTGCCTGTCGGCAGACAGGGCAGGCAGGTACAGATAGGTCTGTGGTTTTATTAACGCATATTTTGGGATAAACCGTGCATACAGGAGGAGACGATGCGTGAACGGATGGAGAGGATTCTCTTCACAGAGGAGACTATCCAAAGACGGGTAAAGGATATCGGCAAGGTAATATCTTCTGACTATCAAACTGCTGGAGCGGCTAAAGACATAGAGTGCCGTCCTCTGATTGCAGTTTGCATCCTCCAGGGAGCAATGATGTTCATGGCGGATTTGATGCGCGCAATCGAAATCCCGGTGGAGTATGATTTTATGTCAATCTCCTCATACGGCAGCTCTACCTCTCCTGGGGCGGTCCGGTTACTGCAGGATCTATCCCATTCCATCACCGGTCGCGATGTACTAATCGTGGAAGATATTGTCGATACCGGATTTACCGCCAACTATATTAAACGCGGCTTATTGGCCCGTAACCCGGCATCATTCCGTATCTGTACTTTGTTGGATAAGCCATTTCGCCGGGAAGAGACGATCGAAATGGACTATGTCGGCTTCTTCCTCGAAGAAGATCTGTTCGTCGTCGGCTATGGCATGGATTATGCCGGAGTATACCGCAACCTTTCCTATATCGCTCTCCTAAAGCCAGAGTACAAGTGACACTGAAAATCACTCATGAACCGTTCAGTATATACACTGGGAATTGAAACATCTTGTGATGAGACTGCGGTGGCTATCCTGCGCGGTGAAACCACTCTCTTGGCCAATATTGTTTATTCTCAAGCTAAGTTGCATGTAAAGTATGGCGGAGTCGTGCCTGAGATCGCTTCCCGCAACCATTTGCGCAAACTCCCCTATTTGGTGAAAGAAGGGCTGGAGCATGCCAAGATAAAATTCAGCGATCTTTCGCTCGTTGCCGCTACTTACGGGCCAGGGCTTGTCGGCCCGCTCCTTGTCGGACTCTCGTCCGCAAAAGGAATCGCCTACGGAAGCGGAGCAGCCTTCTTAGGAGTCAATCACTTAGAGGGACATATCTTCTCCCATCAGCTCGCCCATCCAACAGTCAAGCCACCGTTCTTGGCGTTGATCGTGTCCGGCGGCCATACCAGCTTAGTGAAAGTACACCACTATTGTGAATACCAGACTATAGGCGCAACGCGTGATGACGCTGCTGGAGAAGCTTTAGATAAAGTAGGAAAGTTGCTCGGCCTCGATTATCCAGCCGGCAAAGAGATCGACAAACTGGCAACAAAAGGTGACCAAGCAGTAATCCGCTTTCCCCGTCCGATGGCGCATGATACCGGGTTTGACTTCAGTTTTTCCGGCCTGAAGACCGCTGTTGCCTACTATCTGCGAGAGAATCCAACCCATAAAGTAGAGGATGTCGCTGCCTCGTTCTTAGCAGCCGTGATCGATGTTCTCGTTGACAAAACATTGAAAGCTGCCCGTCGCCATAAACTAACACGAATCGTCGTCGTGGGCGGCGTAGCAGCGAATTCGCTATTGCGTAAAAGATTGACGGCACATGGGAAACGGTTCGGAATTAAGCCTTTCTTCCCTCCGCTTGATCTGTGCACTGATAATGGCGCGATGATTGCAGCGACAGCAGCATTTCGGTATATTCATTTTGACCAGCAGCACGATCTGGCATTAGAACCGGCTCCATCTTTGGAGTTTTAGTTGCTTTTGTTTTGTCGTGGTTATTCGACCGCAAAGAGAATGAGACACTAATGATTTATTGGCTTCAAACATTTCAACAATTGAGAAAATCCTGTAACATTAGAGGTAACTATGTTAGCAGAATTCAGCATCGTCCCGCTCGGCAAAGGAGAGAGTCTAAGTAAGGATGTAGCAGTGGTTCTCGATCTGGTTGATAGAAGCGGGCTCTCCTATCAGCTCACTTCTATGGGCACGATTGTAGAAGGAGACCCTGATGAAGTATTCGCTCTGATTAAACGCTGTCATGAAACGATGCGCCAACGGGCCAACCGTGTCCTGACCACCATCCGGATCGATGACCGCGCAGGAAAGGCGGGACGCATGGAAGCCAAAACAAGAAGGGTAGAAGAGAAATTGGCCAAAAAACTTGTGACCTCTCCTTTATCTCAAGATCAGAGAGAGACTTAACCCAAAATACGACCGACAAAGGTCCTATCAGAAAGCGATCGCATGATATCGCTCTATAAATAGCAGGAGAGTTTACCGGTAGAATAATCATCGAGCAATTCGTACAATAGTTTGCGCAACCATCAACTATTAGGAAGAGAAGATGGAAGAGAACCCTGTTTATACTGTATCACAATTAAACCAAGAAGCGCGGCAATTGCTCGAAGGAAACTTCAGTTCGTTGTGGGTGGAAGGAGAGATATCGAATCTTACACGTGCTCCATCAGGCCATCTCTATTTCACCCTCAAAGATGAGAGCTCTGAAATCGCCGCTGTTAAATTCGGTGGCAATAGAACACGTTCCTCGCAAATCAAGGCTGGCCTTTCAGTTCTCGTTTACGGGCATTTGACGATCTATCAACCGCGCGGTCGCTATCAGTTCATCGCATCGTTGATCAAGCCGGCCGGCATCGGACAACTGCAATTCCAATTTGAACAACTGAAGGCAAAACTCCATCAAGAAGGACTATTTGCGCCTGAACTAAAAGCAAAACTTCCTCCGCTTCCCCGCCACATCGGTGTGATAACTTCGAGCACAGGAGCAGCAGTCCGAGATGTGATCTCCATCCTTTCCCGCCGCTTGCCGACAGTGGATATCTTCCTCTTCGAATCATCAGTGCAAGGAGAACAAGCGATCGATCAGCTTATTGCTGCTCTCGCTGCTGCCCAGCGGTTCAGCGAGCGGGTGACTCCTCTCGATCTATTGATCCTAACCCGCGGCGGCGGATCGCTTGAGGATTTGGCGCCGTTCAACAGTGAGCCAGTGGCACGTGCGATTTTTGCGTCTACCATTCCCGTAATCGCAGCGATCGGGCACGAGATCGATTTTACGATTGCAGATTTCGTTGCTGATCTGCGTGCGCCCACACCTTCAGCAGCAGCCGAGCTTGCCGTCCCTGAGCAGCACGTTCTACGCGATCGGATATCCCAGCTAACAACAGCGCTCAACAGAACGATAACCGATCACTTTACCCGTCGTTACAAAACTCTGGATGATAATTTACGCCGCTATATATTCCGGTTCCCTTTACGTAAGATCTATGACGAGCAACAACGGTTCGATCTTCTCGGTGAACGGATCAGTCGCGCATTACGAGAAGCACTGCGCATACGCGCTCAGAGGCGACGGCAATTGGAAGAAGTTCTACGCATTGCCGATCCCTATGGGCCGTTGCGGCGTGGTTATTCACTCACGTTCCGTGTTGGGAGCAACAGACCGCTTATCTGTGCTGATGAAATTACCGAGGGAGAATATATAACAACACAGCTTTACAAAGGACGGTTGACCGCTCAGATAGAGGAGGTGCTCAGCGATAGCCATGCATAACGATAACCCGAAAGAGAAGATAAAGATAGATGAATCACTCACCCGGTTGGAAGAGGTAACGAAGCGGCTGGAAGAGGAGGCATTACCGCTTGAAGAGGCGTTGGAGCTGTTTGCCGCCGGAGTTCAGATCGCTGCTGCAGTAAAGAAAGAACTGGAGAGAGCAAAGACGAAGATCCAACAAGTAGTGGAAGAGAGCGACGGCCTTTTCTCGTTGGAAGAGTTTGATATATAACGGAGAAATGAATAGACAATATGATCTGATCATCATCGGCGCCGGGCCAGCCGGACTGACTGCCGCCATTTACGCCGGCCGAGCGCTGCTCAACACATTATTACTGGAACGCGCACTCCCCGGCGGCCAGTTGAATGAGACTGATTGCGTGGAGAATTTCCCCGGGTTTGAGGAGCAAATTTCCGGCCCGCAGTTGATGGGGCAAATGAAGCGTCAGGCAGAGAGATTCGGAGCCAAAATCGAAATTGCCGACGTAACAGCCATCTCTGTGGAAGGCGAACTGCTCTCTGTGACGAGCGATAGCGGAACTCGCTTTACCCGAACGATCATCGTTGCTACCGGCACAAAGCCGCGTGAACTTACTGCTGCCGGAGCTGCTAAATTCAAAGGCCGCGGTCTCTCCTACTGTGCCACATGCGATGGTTATTTCTTTCGTGAAAAACGCATTCTGGAAGTAGGAGCAGGTGACGCTGGTTTGACCGAAGCGTTATTTCTCACTAAATTTGTGGAATCAGTGGGAATCGTGGTTCGCCATCCCCAACATGCTCCTAACGCCTTTCGTGCTGCGCCGCTCCTTCGCCGTCGAGCGGAAGAGAACCCAAAAGTCCATTTCTTGTGGAACAGAGTAGTAACAGAAATACTGGGAGAAGCTCGTCTCAAAGCTGCCAAATTGAAAGATCTGGCAACAGGGGAAGAAGAGACCATAGCTATCGACGGAATATTTGTCAATATCGGTCATATTCCTGCCACCGCTTTTCTCCGCAATATCCTCTCACTCGATGAACAAGGATACATTATTACTGATAACCGGTTACAAACGAATATTCCGGGAATCTTTGCTGCTGGCGATGTTCGCAGTGGGGTGAACCGCTATGCCCAAGCCGTCGTTGCGGCAAGCGACGGCGCTATCACTGCGATTGAAGTAGAAAAATACCTTGCTGATCGCCGCTAAAAGATCCGTAAACTGTTGATTAATGATATATTCTGCAATAAAGTGGAAAAGATATGTAAAAATCGACTCCTCGCTGTTTTGAGCGGGTAACTCACAGCCGAGCTTCTTTGTGATAACAGAACCAACCCAATTTTCACCGTTGAGCAGCGAGGAGACGCGTAATTGTTTAGGACAGTTGCTTCCGATCTATCCGCCGGTCCATGCAGCGCGTCTCCTCTTCCCTCGCTAAAATTCCACACATTGGGTTTTCCGAGGTGCATTCTGTTTGTCAGCATTCAGTAAACTCCTACTGGCTGAAATGTGGCAGGCCTTGCACAGTAATTCAGGGCAGGCCTAGAACCACGG
>DOHL01000069.1:4969-6466 GCA_003535305.1 Candidatus Acetothermia bacterium | reverse complement strand
GTGTGTCAGTGTCCATCTGTGGTTCTTTCCTCCCTCAGGCGCGGTTCAGGGGTGGTTTGCTGGATATGTACGAACGAAATAGGAAAGGAGATTGCAAAAAGACAGGAACCGGGTATAATTTATAGATGGTCAAGGAGTAGGTAATTGTAAAAGATCAAATGAGAATAATCGTCAAAAATGTAACGTTAGTCGATGGATTAACAGTCAAAGAAGATCATGACCTCTATATTAAAGATGGTGTTATTGCGTGCATCTCACCTTGCATCTCACCTATAAAAGTAAATTCTGATGATATAGAAGAATCACATGTAGTTCAAATTATCGACGGCGCAGGAAAAATAGCCTTCCCTGGATTTGTCAATGCCCATACCCATCTTTCGATGGTTCTCTTCCGTGGGTTGGCCGATGATTTACCACTCAAAGAGTGGTTGGAGAAAGAGATTTGGCCGATAGAGAAGAACCTTAAACCGCAAGAGGTGTATTGGTTTGCGCTACTGGGAATAGCTGAGATGATCCGCTCCGGTACAACGGCGTTCGCTGATATGTATTTCTATATGGATGAAGTGGCGCGCGCAGTGGAAGAGAGCGGAATGCGCGCTCTGCTCGCTTGCGGAATCATTGCGGAAAGCTATGATGCTCATGGCCGAAAAGAGATTGAAACCGCACGTAACTTGATAGTGGATTGGCATGGCAAAGCCAACGGGAGGATCAATGTAGCGCTCGCTCCCCATGCTCCATATACTTGTGGTTGTGAAATATTGGAAAAGACACGCGATATAGCAGTGTCAGCAGGAGTGATGATCCATACTCATCTCAGTGAAACAGCTGATGAAGTCAAACGTTCCTATGCTGATCTGGGAATGAGTCCGGTTAAATATTTAGCGTCGCTCGATCTCTTTTCGGTTCCTATCCTCGCTGCTCACTGCGTCCATGTAAACGAAGAGGATATCGCTCTCCTTGCTGAGCATAATGTGATGGTCGTTCATAATCCGACAAGCAATGCCAAACTCGCCTCCGGGATTGCGCCGGTGATGCAAATGAAGGCTGTCGGTGTCAATGTGGCGCTGGGTACCGATGGCGCAGCGTCGAATAATAATCTTGATATGTTGGAGGAAATGCGTCTGGCAACGTTACTACAGAAAGTTACAACAAAAGACCCGACAACGATACCGGCGATAGAGGCATTACGTATGGCAACGTGCAGCGGGGCAACAGCAATCGGGATCGGTGAGTTAGCGGGAACATTGACCGTAGGGAAGAGGGCTGATATAGTGCTCATGGATATCGATAAGGTTAATATGTTGCCATCTTACGATTATATCTCTGATCTGGTCTATGCAGCCAATTCACAAGCTATCACAGATGTCATCGTAGATGGACAAATAGTTATGGAAAGAGGTAATCTTACTACGATAGATGAAGAAAGGGTTAAAGCCAAGGCAAGGGAGCTCTCTGTGGGGTATAGAAAATAAAAGTCAGAAAACAGAAGTCAGAAAA
>DOHL01000069.1:0-4627 GCA_003535305.1 Candidatus Acetothermia bacterium | reverse complement strand
GTCAGAAAATAGAAGGCAGAAGCTAAGAAGGCAAGAGTCGGGGATGTAGGGGCGATTCGAAGGCTCTGTGCCGCCTACGGCTGTTCGCCCGATAACTGCTGTATTTCCTTTTCCCCGAAGATAAAGAGAATAGCTTATAGCAGAGAAAATTAGGAGTTGATATAGATGACCATCGGATGTGAAGAGAAACGACAAATTATAGCCGGCTATGGAAGAAACGAGGAGGATACTGGTTCCACACAAGTACAGGTAGCGCTATTAACGGCGCGAATCAAAGAATTAACTGAACATTTAACCGAGCACAAAAAAGACTTCAGCGCACAGCGGGGAATACGTAAATTGGTCGGACAACGCCGGCGTTTGCTCATCTACTTGAAACGGAAAAATTTTGAAGAATATAAGAAAACAATTGCTGCAACAGGGATACGAGGAGTTTAAAAATTATGTATATGCAAGATAGTATATTGCTCAACGATAAGAAGATCACATTGGAAACAGGAGAGATAGCACGGCAGGCTGATGGGGCTGTTTTAGTGACGTACGGTGACACAACAGTTTTAGCAACGGTAACAACGCAAGAGAATAAGGCAAAATTTGACTATTTCCCTCTGCGCGTCGACTATGAAGAACGATTTTATGCCGGAGGGAAGATTCCCGGAGGGTTTTTTAAGCGTGAAGGAAGACCGAGCGGAGTAGCTATCTTAAACGCGCGGATGATCGATCGCTCTATACGGCCATTATTCCCTGCTGGATACGATGATGAAGTGCAAGTAATTCTTACGGTTCTATCGGTGGAACACGATTGCTCTCCTGCGCTGACAGGAATGCTGGGCGCCTCTGCCGCATTGATGATCTCCAAGGCGCCGTTTGCCGGACCGATTGCAGGAGTACAGATCGGCCGCAGCGAAGGAAGACTGGTGGTCAATCCCGATGAAGAGACCCAAGCAGCGAGTGGAGTCAATATAACGGTCGCAGGAACGAGCAAGACCGTTATTATGGTCGAGGGAAATATGGATGAACTCTTAGAAGATGAAGTCGTAGAAGCGATTGCCCTTGCTCATCGCACAATCAAAGAGCTGATTGCTGTCCAAGAACGATTCGCCCAATCTCTTTCTCGTTCACAGGTCGCACCGATCTCTGTTGTAAAGGAGACCCAATCGTCTGCAAGTGATCGTGATTTATTGCGTAAACAAGTCAAAGATCTTGTCTGGAACCAATTTTCCACCCTGAAGCGAGCAGCTAACAAACAGGAAAGGAAAGAGATGGAAGAGGCGCTGTGCGAAAAGGCGATAGCTGCTATCGTCGGTGAATCGCCGGCAGAGAAGGAAGAGGAACTGACCGCCCAAGTCTCGTCCCTGTTCGATGATATTTACAGAGAATTCGCTCGCAAGACGATCATTGATACCGGTGAACGGATGGATGGTCGAGCTATAGACGAATTACGGCCGATCACCTGCAAGGTGGGAATCCTGCCGCGGGTGCACGGGTCGGCCCTCTTTACCCGCGGTGAGACTCAAAGCTTAGCCACGATTACGATGGGAACGACGCGATCCGATGAACAACTGATCGATCAAATGATGTTTACCGGTCGCAAACGGTTCATGCTCCATTACAATTTCCCTCCCTATTCTGTCGGTGAAGTCGGAAGAATCGGCTTTCCGAGTCGACGATCAATCGGCCATGGTTGTTTAGCAGAAGGAGCACTGCTATCTGTCTTGCCGACAGAGGAAGAGTTTGCATACATCATCCGTTTGGTTTCAGAGATATTGGAATCTAACGGTTCTTCTTCAATGGCAACGATCTGCAGCGGATCGCTGGCGCTGATGGACGCAGGGGTGCCGATCAAAAAGCCGGTCGCTGGAATAGCGATGGGGATGATTCAAGACGAGGAGAGCGGTCGCTACGCAATCCTCACTGATATACTCGGCATGGAAGATCACTTTGGCGATATGGATTTCAAAGTGGCCGGAACAGAGGATGGTATCACCGCGTTTCAACTTGACGTTAAGACAGGTGGAATTACAGAAGAGATCCTGAGAAAAACGCTAAACCAAGCCAGAGATGCGCGACTCGCCATTCTGAAAGAGATGGCAAAAGTGCTCTCTAGTCCGCGAACTTCTCTCTCAACCTACGCTCCCCGGCTGGAGACAATCACCATTCCGCCTGATAAGATCGGCGCTGTGATCGGTCCGGGCGGAAAGATGATTCGCCAGATCAGCGAAGAGACAGGAGCAGAGATCGACATCGATGACAGCGGCCTGGTCAAAATTTCTTCTTCTTCTGCTGAGGCTGTAGCTGCTGCCAAAGAATGGGTTAAGGACCTTACCACAGAGCTGGAACAAGGAATGAGAGCGAAGGTCAAGGTTACTCGCCTTGCTGACTTCGGCGCTTTCGTCCAATTGAAAAATGGCACGGAAGGACTGGTCCATGTCTCCAATCTTGCCTCTGGGTTTGTAGATAAAGTGAGTGATATCGTCAATCCGGGAGATGAGATCACGATCGAAGTGATCGGTACCGATAAAATGGGGCGTCCTGATTTACGACGTGTCGATGATGCAACGCCGGCAGAGACGGTCAAGAAAAAAGAAGCTGAGGTCAAGGTTAAGGTAGGAGATATTATTGAAGGGACAGTAAGCAATATCGTTGACTACGGAGCTTTCATTGATCTAACCCCTGAAGTGACCGGCCTGATCCACATCTCCGCTCTATCGGATAGATATGTAAAACGGGTGAAGGATGTCGTACAGATTGGCGACAAAGTCACTGTTGAAGTGGTAGATATCGATGAACGCGGCCGGTATAAGTTACACCGCATTTCTCCGGCAAGTGAGGAAAAGACCGATCCCGAAAAAAAAGAGTACTTTCTCGAGGACCGCTGGTGATCAAGAGTCTTTACCCCGGTACCTTTGCCGCAACATTGGAGAATGGAATACGCGTGATCACCGAAGCGATACCGACCGCTAAATCGGTATCGCTCGGGGTATGGATAAGAGCTGGTAGTCGCGATGACCTGCCTTGCAATGCCGGCATGGCTCATTTTATCGAACACCTTCTGTTTAAGGGCACGAAAAAACATGATGCTCTCGCTATTTCACGTGCCATCGATTCAGTCGGCGGGTTTATCAACGGAGCGACAACGAAAGAATATACTTGCTACTGGATCGATGTGCCTGCCGACGGCCTCGATTTCGCTGTTGATCTCTTGATTGAGATGATCAAAGACCCTCTCTTCGCCGCCGAGGAGATAGAACGCGAACGCAAAGTGGTATTCGAAGAGATCAAAGGGATGAATGATGACCCACAACAGGTGGCGTTCAACCTTTTTTCCGCTGGATTATGGCAAGAGCGGCATCCACTCTCTTCCCCTGTTCTGGGATCGCGTGAGACAATAGCTCATATCGATCGTGATGCGATAGTAGATTTCTACCAGCGACTATATTCACCCGACAATATGGTCATCGCAGCCTGCGGAGCGCTCGATCACAACAGATTTATCGAGCGAGTCGCTCTCCTGTTTAATGGTATAGAGAATAATGCGATCGGCCACACACGCCGACCACCACAGATAAGGATGGACTACAACCGGCATCGCCGCGATACCGCGCAGAGCCATATCTATGTGGCGCTTCCCGGTTTCGCAGTCGGCGACCAGGATCGATTTGCTTTAGAAGCGTTGATCACAGTGTTCGGCAGCGGTATGAGCTCCCGTCTTTTTCGTATCATTCGCGAAGAGAGAGCAATAGCCTATGATGTGGGTAGTTTGCTGAATCTCTATTCTGACGGTGGCGCCGTTGTAACTTATGCCGCCCTCTCCCCTCAGAAGGTCGATGAAACGATAGAGATCATCCTGAGGGAGATAGAGCAGTTGAGTAGAGATGGAATTTCCGCGCAAGAACTGCACTTAGCAAAAACAAAACTCAAAGGGAACTTCACGCTCAGTTTAGAGGCTCATTCCAACCGCATGGCGCGGCTGGGCGCCAGAGCATGTATCGGCAATGAGATACTCTCCCCGGAGCAGGTGATCGACAAACTAGATAATTTAACACTTGCCGATATCGGGCAGGTGATCGATCGGGTGATCGGTGCGAATCAGAGAACTCTGCTGGAGAAGATCAATCTGACAGTCGTCGGACCGCCATGACTGATTTCCATGGATATATCACGGATGTTATAATTTGTTGACAAAGTCACATTTCTGTCTCATTGTGAGGACCATTAAACCAAGATTATGCATTAACCACAGAGACCATTCACCCTGTTAGATAGCAAACATCTAACAGGGCAGGGAGAAAGATATTAAAATAAAAGAAAAAACTCCATTTTGTTATTTTTCCCCGCCTGCCGCAGACCCTACACAGTCATTGTGTAGGGCAGGCAGGTCTGTGCACTCTTTTGGTGAAACTTAACAATTAGAGAACACAGAGAACTACTTGAGAGTCACAGAATTTTTTATCTTTAGAATAATCTCTGTGCGCCCTGCCTGTGCGGAGCACCTGTCTGCGTGCGGTCACCTGTCTGCGTGCAACGCACAGGCAGGCGCAGACAGGTCTGTGGTTTTATCGACGCATGTTTTGGGTTAAATGATTTCGACGAACGACCGTTTTCCCACTTTGATAAAGAGCGGTGG
>DOHL01000055.1 GCA_003535305.1 Candidatus Acetothermia bacterium | reverse complement strand
GCTTGCTCGGCGCTCTCATTTTGATTCCTCCCTTTAAAGATAGCGATGACATAACCCGCTCGCCGGATTTGCATTCCGACACACTTCAATTATAAGCAAAGTTTGCATTTTCGCGCCGCTTTCCTGAGCCGAAGACAAGTCGGGTTCATGTGGGGTTAGGCCGCATTGACATCTCTTATGTGCGATTGTCATATGGACTCATCTATCCCGGCCAGAAATAATCTGTTCTATCACTATGCCAACCCCTAACCCCATAAGCGATGAAAATAAAGGCCTGACCCCTTATTCGCACTCTGCGCAAACTTCAAGAAGTTGGAGACCACCTATATCTTCACTTCTCAACGATCAGCGTAATCACGAATCGGCTGGCTGAAGCCAAGGGAATTCGAAAATAAAGGCCTGACCCCTTACTCTTGCTTACTCTACGGTCACAGTCGCTGTAGCGCATTGTTATCTGGTTTTAATTATACTGATACTGGTGTAAGTCTAAATACACGAGCGAGATTCGTTGCTCTCTGGAGGGCACCTTCTCGCAATGCCTCTCTTACATCATCTAACTTTTGGGCATCTTCGAGAGAAAGATATGGTGACCACCCATCACCAGTATCAAGAATTTCTACATCAACTTCTGCGACATATTCACCTTCGTGCACAAGTTTTGTATGATACCTCTTTGTCATATTCGCCTCCTTGTAAAATTATCTGTCCACATATTTGCATTTGGTCTATAGGCTGTTACGACTACAGCCGGGGAAGACGCACCTTTTGGAATACCCCACACTACATGGATCGGACGTGTATCTCTGCCCTTCTCTAACACAAGAACACACGGACCTTTGGGATATTCAGGATAATCTTCAACTATAATCCCATTATTGATATCTGCGATTATATCTTTTATAAAGATACCGTCCTCTGCTATTTCATTATAACCATGATCAGAAATTTTGATTTCATGCTTCTTGACTAATTCTTTGATCCTCTCAAATGTTTTACTCATATCTGAATTATATCACCATGAATGTGAAGTATCTATAGAATTTCACACATTTTTCCAGATAACGACCCAGCTCAGCGACTGGGATCGCACCAGCAGTCACAGTTCGCTGGAGCGCATTGTTAGTTAACAAATAGAGCCCTAAATAATTACTTGCAAACTATGTGCTGCAGTTAAATATCCAGGTTCGTTATCTTCTCGCTGTTCTCTTTGATGAAATCACATGAAATAACGCAGGTAGAGGTAAGCCGAAGCGATAAGAAGAGATCCGATTACTACTGGGATGCCGAAACGGGCAAATTCACCAAACCGTAGTGGGTAGCCATACTTCTTGGCAATAGAAATCATCACCAAATTGGCTGCCGATCCTACTGGGCTTCCATTCCCTCCTAGTCCTGCTCCGAGTGCAAGTGCCCACCATAAGGGATTCATCGGGATGCCGGTCATCTCTCCTATCAGTTGGATCAACGGGACCATCGCAATGGTAAACGGAATGTTATTGATGAAGATACAGAATAACCCTGCTCCCCAGAGGATCAATAGTGTGGTCAATAATGGGTTTCCATCAGTTAAAGCAACGATGCCATGCGCCATCATATCGATCAATCCCACATGGCGTAGTCCGTCGACGACGATGAAGGTTCCGATCAGGAAAAAGAGGATCGACCAATCTCCTTCCATGAAAATCTCGTCTAGATCAATACCAGTGAAAAGGAGCAATAAAACCGCGCCACTGAGAGCGATCGTTGCCGGTTCCAGATGCAGTTGACGATGGACGATAAACCCCACGATGGTGAGCAGCAGGATGATAACAGCGTGTCGTAGAAGACGAGGATCAGTAATGTTCTTGCGTTCATCGAAGCGCATGATCTGTTCTTTGTGCTCCGGCAAACTGACAAGACGCCGGCGATAGAAAATCCCGAATGTAACGAGGAAAGTAGCCCCGATGATTAAGACGACCGGCGTTAAATGGATGAGAAAGTCGATAAATGTAAGGTGAGCTGCGCTGCTGATGATCATATTGGGGGGATCACCGATTAACGTTGACACCCCTCCGATATTGGCGGCAAAGGTCTGAATGAGTAAGAACGGCAGCGGATTTATCCGCAGAGTTTCGGCCATAATAAATGTGATGGGAATAACCAGGAGTAAGGTTGCTACGTTCTCCAGCACCGAGGACAGGATTGCTGTCACCACGCAGGAAAAGAGCATTACTATCCATGGTTCGCCTCTGGCTGTTTTGGCTGCTTTTATAGCCAGGTACTGGAAGAGTCCTGTCCGCTTGATGACCGCGGCGAAGATCATCATCCCGGATAGCAAGCCCAGACTGTTAAAGTCGATAGCTGCGATAGCTTCATGTTGGGTTATGACTCCCAGTAGGATGAGAAGTCCCGCTCCCAAGAGGACGACTGCTGCCCGATGAAATCGTTCTGCGACGATCGCAACGATTGTCGTCAAGAATATTATAACGGTCAATATGGCATGTAAATGCATTATCAATATTTATTCTGGTTCCCTTCAGTGTCTATTGCAAATATTATGGGCAGCCATTTCGCTAAGACACAAAGAAATAAAAGGTGAAAGTTAAGGGGCAAAGGTATATGGTCAAATGGAAAACCTAACCCCCAGCACGATCGCCTCGAGCAGCGCGCGCGGATGCGGAGTTACATGAGAGATACAGGTCCGGGCTTGCTTTTAGCCCTGCCTCGTAATGATATCTGTTTACGGCTCTTGCCTACTTAACCCTCGACTATTTATCTCGTTCCTTGATGACTAAATAATTACTTGCAAACTATGGGTTGCAATTAAATATCCAGGTTCGTTATCTTCTCGCTGTTCTCTTTGATGAAATCACGACGTAACGCGACATTGCTGCCCATCAATGTAGAGAAGATTTCATCAGCTGCCAGCGCATCTCTGATCGTTACTCGTTTGAGAGTTCTATCTTGCGGATCCATCGTCGTCTTCCACAACTCAGCTGGATTCATCTCTCCCAACCCTTTGAACCGTTTTGTGGAAAAGGTTCCGTTATTCTCTGCACGAAATCGTTCTAATTCTTCTTCAGAATAGAAATAAGATTTCTTTTTCCCTTGCTGGAGTTGATAGAGAGGAGGATTGGCGATATAAAGATGACCTTTTTCAATCAGTCCGCGCAGATACCGGAAGAAGAAAGTGAGCAGCAGAGTTCTGATATGCGCCCCATCGATATCGGCATCGCTCATAATGATCGTCTTATAATAGCGCAGTTTTTCCATATTGAACTGATCGCGGATTCCTGTGCCGAGCGCAGTTATTATCGCTTGGAGTTCTTCGTTGTCCAACAGCTTTGCTATGCTGGCTTTCTCTACATTAAGGACCTTGCCCCGTAAAGGAAGGATAGCTTGAAATGTCCGATCGCGTCCTTGTTTTGCGCTGCCGCCGGCGGAATCTCCCTCGACGATATAAAGTTCGCACGCTGCAGGATCAGAGATAGAGCAATCGGCCAATTTCCCCGGCAAAGACGTCGACGCGAGAACACCTTTTCTCCGCGCTATCTTGCGCGCCTTGGATGCGGCGATACGAGCCCGTGCCGCAGCGAGAGATTTCTCTATGATCGCGCGGGCAATCGATGGCTTCCTCTTAAATAAAAGGGCCAGTTTCTCGTGGATGATAGAAGCGATAAATTCATGCACTTCCGGGTTTCCCAGCTTGGTCTTTGTCTGACCCTCAAACTCCGGATTGGGATGCTTGATATTGATAATCGCTACCAACCCTTCACGGAAATCTTCTCCTTTCAGGTTTGATTCGTCTTTACGGATTATCTTCTTTTCCCGTCCGTAATCGTTAAGAAACTTTGTCAATGCCGACTTGAATCCGACAAGATGGGTCCCCCCTTCTGCAGTATTAATATTATTGACAAAAGAGAAGATCGATTCATTGTAAGCATCTGTAAAGAGCAGTGCGATCTCTGCTGCAATACCTGCTGCCTCATCAGAGATCAAGATCGGTTTTGGATGCACAGGTTCGCGTCCTGTTGCCAAATCTTTGACAAAAGCGACGATTCCTCCCTTAAACTGGAATCGCCGTGATACATCGGCTATCTCGTTATTTAATAAGATGGTCAGCCCGCTGTTCAGATAAGCGAGCTCTTTCAGGCGATGGGCGAGCTTCGAGAAATTGTAGCAGATTTTGCCGAAGATCTCTGTATCAGGCAAAAAGGTGATCGAAGTACCATTGGTATCGGTTTCACCGGCTATTTCTAATTTACCGTTAGGAATGCCGCGTGCAAATTCCTGTCGATATATCTTCCCTTCCCGGTATACTTCGATCTGCAAATAGGATGAAAGGGCATTTACAACGGAGACACCTACTCCATGGAGGCCACCACTGACTTTATACGAATCGTTGCCGAACTTGCCTCCTGCATGCAGCGTGGTCAGCACCAGTTCCACAGCGTTGATCCCCGATTCTTTATGAACTCCCACCGGCATGCCGCGGCCGTTATCAGAGACGGTCACGGAATTATCGCGATGGACAGTCACCTTGATCTCCGAACAGTAGCCGGCAAGAGCTTCGTCGATACTATTATCCACGATCTCTTCGATCAGATGCATCAATCCCGTTTCTCCAGTGCTCCCGATATACATCCCCGGACGCAATCGCACCGCTTCTAAATCTTCCAATACTTTTATCTGTTCAGCTTCATAAACCATAACACGAAATTATAACCTACAGCGGGTTGAGATGCAATTTGCGCCTGAAGAGAGGTGCGACATCGACTATTGCCGTCATGTTGCTTGTCCGGTCCTTGTTGTGGTATACTTATCGTTTAAGAGTGAAGAGTCTAAGAGTGAAGAGTCGTTCCAATACAATATTTTTAATTCAGGAGGAGATTATGCGCGCAAAATGTCTTATGATCATCAATATCGTCCTTTTTGGGGTGATAGTCACTGGTTTCTCTTTTTATCACACCGGAGTTGGTTCTGATAACACCACAGGGATGGCTGCGGATAATAGTCGATTTCTTTTCCTCGCCGACCTGCAGCCTGGAATGAGGGGTGTGGGTAGAACTGTTATCAGGTCAGGGGTTATCAGTGAATTTGCAGTGGAAATCGTTGGAATCATCGACGAACCCGGGAAGCTCTCCGACTTTATTGTCGTCCGGGTGAGCGGAGAGCCGATCATCAAAGCAGGGGGCGTTGCACAAGGGATGAGCGGCAGCCCGATCTATATCGATGGAAAGTTGATCGGAGCTCTAAGCAGGGCAGCGGTATGGGATAGGGCAGATGATCCGATCGCACTTATTACCCCTATCGAGGGGATGATGGAGATCATCGGCGTCCTGCAGGAGAGAAGATTCAATGAGCATGAAAACCTCATCTTCAAGGAGACAGAGCCGATCGATCTTCGCCTTGTGGCTTACCGGCCGTCTGAAGTCGCTCTCAAACGAGCATTTGCAGAAGCGGCAACAAAAGGAATAAATCTGGTCTTTGCTTATCCTGTAAACTCGCCGCTGATGATCAGCGGGTTGCGTGGTCGCGCGCTCTCACTGCTTATGGACGGACCAAATATAGCGACGCCGGAGCGGTTGATCGATGATTTTATCTCTGCTTCCCTTGCTCCCCCATTGCGGGGATTGTCATCATTTGGGTTTACGCACCATGGTCTTCCCACCAGTATAATAGATACCGGGGAAGAGAATGCTCTTTCGCCCCTTATTCCCGGCGGATCGATCGGTGTTGGATTGACCACCGGTGATATCACTATCGCCGCCTTGGGGACATTAACATACATCGTCGATGGATTACTCGTCGGTTTCGGCCATCGCTTTTTGCATGGCGGCAGCACTGATTTCCCCCTCACTTCAGCCTATGTCTATGACACGGTAGAGAGCTATCGCATATCGTTCCAATTAGGTAAGATCGGGCCGACGATTGGCACGATCTTCGAAGATCGTGCTCAGGGGATCGGTGGAATAGTAGATCATTTCCCGGAAATGGTCGATCTTTCGTTTGCCGTCCGTGATGTTAACCGTGAACATCACCGGAATTTTTCGATCAATCTGGTCGATGAACCGCAACTTATGGCTGGGTTGATCTTTTCCACCGGGATCGAAGCGCTCGATTCCACGCTCGATAGAGTCGGTCCAGGAACGGTAGAAGTTGTTTA
Source organism: Candidatus Acetothermia bacterium (assembly GCA_003535305.1). Classification (GTDB taxonomy): domain Bacteria; phylum Bipolaricaulota; class Bipolaricaulia; order UBA7950; family UBA7950; genus UBA7950. The sequence continues at coordinate 5,262 of DOHL01000055.1, read as the reverse complement.
CCGCATATTCGGTGATGGGATGCCGCGACCACTTGAACGGCGGGATCTTTTCTTGAGCACGACGGATATCGCTCTCTTTGCTCCGTTCCAATTAGCGTTGATCGCCAATATCTTGCAATATAACGAGTTCGCCGATCCACAGATCACGCGGATTGAGACTTCGATGGAAGTTCGCGAAGAGCTCCGCGCCGCTTTTATCACTGATTTCAATATCGACCGTCCCTCTTACCAGCCTGGAGACCTGCTCTTCTTTGAAGTTGAACTACAGACCTGGAGAGGTGAGAGGACCACCTATCGCGGTGCGCTTACAATCCCTGAGGATGCTGTCGGAGATTTTATCATCATTAGAGCCTTTGGTGGACCGCGTCGCCGTGAGGCCGGCGAACCGCCTCTGATTTTCGAGGACCTTGACGACTTGATCTCAGCGATCGAAGATATTCCGGCATGGGATACCATTACTATCGAGATCTTCGCGCTTACACCAGCAGGAGTATTCCTTGGCCGGGAGCTATTATCTGGAATAGCGGGAACAACTATATCGATGGACGGTTACGTCGTTTTAGAGAACGTGGAAATAGTAGCAAGGTTGATTCACCCTGAGGAGTGACAGGTGATCAGAGGATGTTCTCCTTCTCCGAGATCGCGAATATCGTCACTGGATCGCTCCTACAGGGAGATATAGCAGCTATACCAACGGGCTTCTCGCATGACTCACGGTCACTTGCGCCGGGAGAGGTTTTCATCGCCCTTAGAGGAGAGCAGACCGACGGTCATCATTACTTATCAGAAGCGTTCGCCCGCGGGGCAATAGGCGCGATCATATCCGATCGTGCCGCCATCCCAACGGAAGGGCGTAATATAATTCTTATCGATAACCCTCTGCAAGGGCTGCACTCGTTGGCACGCCAATGGCGCAAGCGATTCTCTTCTCCGATTATCGGGGTGGCAGGGAGCTGTGGTAAGACCACGACCAAAGAGATGATCGCGCACTTGCTGCGTCCTCACCACCATACTTTTGTATCTCCAGGAAATTACAATACCGAGTACGGTCTTCCATTGGCACTTCTTAAAATGGACGAAGATGCCGAAGTGGGGATATTTGAGCTGGGAGAAGAGCGCGTGGGGGATATTGCTTTACTCGTCGATATTCTTGCACCGACGATCGGTGTAGTCACGATGATCGGCAGGGCTCATCTGGAGTTTTTGCAAAACAGCGAGAAAGTAGCAACAGAGATATGGCGGATGGTCAATGCATTGCCTGCTGATGGATATGCGATCCTCAACGCTGATTCTTCCTTGCTTGAAATGTTGCGGCGCAGGTCTACGGTAAATGAGATCAGCTTCGGCATTAAAAAAGGGGATCTCCGCGCATCAGTGACCAACAGAGCATGCGGGTTGCATTTAGAGTTGACAGAGAAAAACGAGCAGATAAAGCTCATCTCCCCGCTGTTTGGAAAACACAATAGCTATAATATCCTTGCCGCTGTTGCAGTGGCGCGGTTGCTTAACATCCCCTGGAAGGAGATTCAACAAGGGGTCTCTTCCTTTATGCCCTATGATCACCGTCTTTGTCTTCATCCCTCGCCTCTCGGCTATATCCTCGATGATAGTTATAATGCCAATCCCGATTCAACTGCTGCTGCCCTTCGCGTTCTCATTGAACTTGATTTACCTGTTAAATATCGGGCATTCATCTTCGGTGATATGCTTGAATTGGGTAAAGAGACCCCGAAATTTCACCACCATATCATGCAGTTGGCGATCAAACTGGGGGTCGACTTCATCTTCACCATCGGCGACAATGCATGTATTGCAGCTGCTAAGCTGCGCAGCGGCGCTCTTAGCCAACAGATCATCATCAGTGAAGATAAGGAACTATTGCAGCGCCGGGTGGAAGAGAGACTTCCTCCCGGTGAGAACCTCGTCTTGATAAAAGGATCGCGCGCAATGGGGCTGGAGGTACTTGCCGATCGATGGCGCACTTAAGATCACTGACGGAGCAGTAAAAGGGTATCTGTTTACCGTTGAAAATCCAGCGGGAACAGAGACACAGAGGCTCAAAATTGGATATCAGATCGACAATGCCGCATTTCCGTGTCATTGTGCAGGCAGTTGCGTAATAGGGCCGAAAGGTACAGCCTGCGGCGATCCAGCTCAAGGCAAAAAAACGCGCGATGTAAAGTTGTGTGGTTACCGACCTGAGACAGGCTAAAGAAGGACAATGACTGATAAGTTGTTACACGATCTCAATGAAGAGCAATGCCAGGCGGTTACCTTTGATCAAGGTCCGCTTCTGCTCGTTGCCGGCGTAGGAACAGGCAAAACAACAGTGATTACGAGACGCATTGCGTATCTGATCGCCGAAAAAAAGGCACAGCCGGCTGAGATTCTCGCCCTTACCTTTACCGAGAAGGCGGCAATAGAAATGGAAGAGCGGGTGGATATCTTAGTTCCCTATGGATATATCGATGCTCACATCAGTACGTTCCATTCATTCTGCGACCGCCTGTTACGTGAAAACGCCCTCCTCATCGGTCTGACACCAGATTTCCGCATCCTTACCGAGCCGGAACAAGTGATCTTCTTCAAAGATCACCTGTTCGATATGCCGCTCAAATCACTGCGTCCCCTTGGCAATCCGATCAGGAACCTGCGGGCGATATTGACCCTCTTCTCCCGCGCCAAGGATGAGGATATCACTCCACAAGAGTATCTTGCTTATGTCGAGCAGCTACAGAAACAAGTAAACGCTGATTCAGACGATGAAGTCCTTGCCGCGAACTTTGCACTACAGGATGAACTGGCGCATGTGTACGCTAAATATCAACAACTCCTGCTTGAGCAAGGGTTTGTCGACTTTGGCGATCTGATCACCTTAGCGCTGCGCCTCCTGCGTGACCATCCAGCGATCCTCTTACGCTATCAGAGGCAGTTCCGCTATATCCTTGTCGATGAGTTCCAAGATACAAATTACGCTCAGTTTGAGCTGCTGAAGCTCCTTGCCGGTCATCATAACCTCGTTGTTGCTGGTGACGACGATCAGTCAATCTATAAATTTCGCGGGGCGGCGATCAGTAATATCCTCCATTTCCAACGGCAATTTTCCGATGCAAAACTGATCGTGCTCAAGATCAATTATCGCTCTACGCAAGAGATCCTTGACTCTTCCTACCGATTGATCCAAAACAACAATCCTGATCGATTAGAAGTGCGCAGCGGAATCGAAAAACGGTTGGTCGCGGTGAGCGCCGATAATGAGTCGGTCAATTACCGTCCATTTGAAACCCTATCGGATGAAGCCGATTTTGTCGCGGAAAAGATCGCGGAGATAATGAAAGAAAAAGGACGTTCCTTCCGCGATTTCGCCATTTTAGTGCGGAGCAATGCCCAGGCTGATCAATTCCTGCGTGCGATGAACATACGTCATATTCCTTGGCGTTTTTCCGGTAGTCGAGGATTGTACGATCGCCGGGAGATCCAAACCGCGATCTCTTTTCTGCGACTTATGGCTGATCCGCGTGATAACTTATCACTGCACTTCCTTGCCGGTTCTCCTATTTACCAATTGGAATCAGAAGAGCTCGCCCTCATTACGAGCTACAGTCGACGCACAAATAAGACTTTACTGCAAGTGTTCCGTATCGCCGCCCAAACAGCGGGATTTCTCGGTATATCAGGGGAAGAGAGGGAGAAGATAAAGAAGATAGTAGACGATATCGCCGCAATGGTGCGTCTGGCGCGGGACGAAACGACCGGCAGCCTTCTTTATGAATACCTTATGGTCCGTACCAAATATCTGGAATCGCTGAGCCGTTCGCAAAAGAAAGATGACCTGCAAGCAATGCAGAATCTGGCAAAGCTCTTTGCAATAATCGAACGATTCAAAGAGATAGCAAAGTATGACCGCGTTCCATGGTTTATCGGCTACCTCGATGCGCTGATCGAAGCAGGGGATAATCCTGCTGTAGGAGAGGCGGATTGGGACGAAGACGCCGTGAGCGTCCTTACGATTCACCAGGCGAAAGGATTGGAATTTACTCACGTCTTCCTTGTCGGTCTTGTCTCCGGGCGCTTCCCCTCGCGACACCGCCATGATTCACTACCTCTTCCTGATGAATTGATCAAAGATATCTTACCGACGGCAGATTTCCATCAACAGGAGGAACGGCGCTTGTTCTACGTCGCCATGACGCGCGCCAAACAGAGTCTCTATTTAACGAGCGCGCGCGATTGCGGTGGGAAGCGACCGCGCAAGCCGAGCCTCTTTATCTGTGAAGCGTTGGATATTCCCATTGCAACGATCAAGACGATTAAACGCCCGCCGCTGGCCGCATTAAAACATCACCAAGTAGAAACGGAAAAACCCCTGATTACCGGGCTCATCATCCCGGAAGAGAAGAGTCTCAATCTGTCCTACCGCCAGATCGACGACTATCTGACCTGTCCGCTGAAATATCATTACATCCATCGGGTGAAAATTCCGATCCGCCAGCACCATGCAGTTATCTATGGAGCGGCGATCCATCGAGCGATCCGGCTGTACAACACCAACCTTCTCTCTGAGCGACATATACCGCTCGAAGATCTCCAGGAGATTTACAAACAGAACTGGCGCGCCGAAGGATTCCTCACGCGTGAGCACGAGGAGATGCGGTTTCAAGAGGGGTTACGCGCATTAGCCTGCTTTTATGAATACCAGGAGAAGAACAAGAAGATTCCCCATCTGGTAGAGAAGCGATTTTCCGTGATTGAAAAGAATAATCGGATCATCGGGCACTTCGATCGCATCGACCAGGATAGTGAGGGTGGAATTATAATCGATTATAAGACCTCAGAGATAAAAGATATTGCACAAGCGAATCGCCGCACAAAAGAGAGTCGCCAGCTGGGCATCTACGCTTTGGCTTACCAGAGAATTTTCAATCGACTTCCACAGAGGATGGAACTACACTTTCTCACTCCGAAAATTATCATCGGCCAATTTGTTCCCACTGAGAAAACACTGGAGAAAGTATTGACCGATATTGAACGTGCGGCAACGGGTATTCGTGGTGAGCAGTTTGATCCTGATCCTGACTATTTTGCCTGCGCCTACTGCGCCTATCACGGTATCTGTCCGTATAAAGATAAAGGGTAGAGTTCTTCGTTGTTTAGAGATGGCAAAGCAAGCATAATCCCAAAATATGCGTTAATAAAACCACAGACCCGTCCCGTTGAAAGACGGGAGGGCACAGAGAAAAATAACAAAATGGAGTTTTCTTT
>DOHL01000033.1 GCA_003535305.1 Candidatus Acetothermia bacterium | reverse complement strand
GAGCAGGGCTCTGTGCCGCCATTCCAAGGCTCTGTGCCGCCAATACAATAGATTATATAGCGGCGGGTGTGTTTACGTCAACCTAATTTCTCGGTGATATAGGCGCCGATACGGTTTGCTATTGCATCAATCTGCGCTTCGTTTTCCCCTTCGACCATCACTCGGATCAGCGGCTGCGTCCCGGAGGAACGGACAACGATCCGTCCGGCATCGCCTAAACTTTCCTTTTCCTGAACGATGAACCTTTCTATCTCTGCAGACTTACGGAAAGAAGAGCGTTTTTTTAGTGGGATGTCCAACGATTTTTGTGGTACAGTCTCAATCTCCGCCGCTAAATCAGTTAAATCTGTTCCCGAGGCATGTGAGATCTCCAATAACTGGATCGCTGTAAGAATGCCATCACCTGTTGAGCTATGGTCGCGGAATATGATATGGCCTGATCGTTCGCCTCCGACCTGCGCATGGCGGGTGATCATCTCCTGGGAAACGTTGCGATCGCCGACCGCGGTCCTGATTAGCGTGATTCCTTCTTGGCGCAGAGTTCTCTCCAGTCCGAGATTGCTCATAATCGTCGCTACAACGACCGGGGAGGTCAAACCGTTATTCCGTTTCATATAAAGCGCGATAATTCCCATCATCTGGTCGCCATCGATCACCTCTCCTGTGGCAGAGACGAGCATCACTCGATCACCATCACCATCGAAGGCGATCCCTAAATCAGCTCGCTGGTCAAATACAGCCTTGCGGAGCGATGCGAGCGAATTTGAACCGCATTCAACATTGATCTGCTCTCCAACTGGAGAGGTATTCAATTCGATGACATTGGCATTAAAGTGTTGTAGCACATGAGGCGCGATCTTGCAGGTTGCACCATGGGCACAATCAACGATGATCTTCATCCCTGCAAGATCGATCTTCTGAATCGTTCCCACTAAGAACGCTGCATAGCGGCTCGATGCCGCTTCTAAAGTAGTGATATTACCAACGGCCGTCCCGGAACGATGGAAATAGCTATCGAGGCGCCGTGTGATCTCCTCTTCCGCAGCAGCGGGTATTTTGTGTCCATGATCGTCGAAGAACTTGATTCCATTATCCTGGGGTGGATTGTGCGAAGCAGAGATCATTGCGCCGCAATCCGCCCGCTCGTCCTGAATGAGAAATGAGATCGCCGGAGTAGGAATGATCTCAGCCAATTGAACATCGATCCCTACAGAAGCAAATCCAGCAGAGAGACTGGCGGTAAGCATCGGGCCGGAGAGGCGTGTATCGCGGCCGATGATAACTTTTCGCGTCCCTCGGCAAATGAGATCGCCGGCTGCACATCCCAATTTAAGCGCCAGCTCCGATGTTAATTCCTCGTTGGCCACTCCCCGTACCCCATCAGTTCCAAATAGATTTTTCATAGACTCCTCCCTGTTTATAAAAACACAAAAACTTTCAATGCAGTGTACCTTTATTTCTTGAGCGCGGCAAATAGGCCGTTTCTTCAGAGGGAAATCAGCCTATCAGCAAAGCATCAGTAATTATGGCAAAAAAGGTGAACTGCGTGACTTGACAAGAAAATTACAGACAGCGTATAATCCTGCTTAAAGAAGCAGAATTCCAGATCATTAAAAAGGTCAAGTTTTTGGATAACTTCTTAAGTAGAAGCTAAAGTGATTACACTAAAAGAGAAGCCCAGATATCAAGAACTGCTCTCTCCGGAAGCGGTGTCACAGGCGTCCCATCCGGAAAAAAGTAAAGCTCTGATAGATGACAGAATGGTTCCTGAGGAAGAGGCTCTGGAGAAAATTGCTGAGGTCTGTCTAAATGCCAGGAAACCGGTTATTTTTGCCCCCGGCCGCGTTATTCTCTGGACATGGGAGGAAGGAGCGCCGGACAAAGCCAGGGTGCTGCGAAAATTGGCCGCAGCAATAGGGGCTGAAATACTTCCCATCATGGATATCCGGCCGAACTATCCCCAGATGAGAACGGCTGTAGAAATAAACCCGTATCATGGTGACCTGGTTATCGGACACAACAGATACGATGTAGCTGTTTTCATGGCGGTGGATTGCCCTTACGCTGACATAGCTCTGAAGATTATCATAGATGGCACTGATATTTATACCATTGCTCTTTGTGGGAACTTGGGTCATGTAGACGCAACAATAACTCTGTGCCATGCCGGGGTGGACAAGATCGAACAGCTTGTTGAAGTCATTAACAAGATGAAGAACAAGCGTTCAGTGAACGCCAATCTGACCGCTGACCGCTTGCAATGAAACAGAAAAGGCAGAGTAACAGAGGTTAAGGGTTATGGGCGAAATCACTTTCTCCATTGACGGACTCAAGATCAAGGTAAATGAAGGGGATACCATACTCATGGCGGCGCTTGAGCATGGTATTTATATCCCCCACCTCTGCTATCATCCCGATCTGAAGTCCTTCGGGGGATGCCGGCTATGTACGATTGAGATCGAGGGGAGAGGGCTCACCATCTCCTGTAAAACGCCGGTTGAGGAAGGGGTGAGGGTAATAACGGAAAACCCGGAGATCAATAAGGCGCGCCGTATCGCCGCCGAACTCATTATCGCCAACCATTATTCCGAGTGTCTCCAATGTGCCCGGAATACAGATTGCAGACTCTAGGATATCGCGACCTACATTGGCATTGAGGAAGGGCGTCTGCAGCGTCTGAAGCGAACCGTAAGGGATCTTCCCATTGATGACTCGAACCCCTTCTTCTACCGTGATCCCAATAAGTGCGTTCTTTGTGGTATCTGTGTGCGAACCTGTGAGGAGATCAATGGAGTCGGTGCCATCGACTTTGCCTTTCGGGGCTTCGCCACTAAGATCAGCACCCTTAAGGATAAGCCCATTACAGAATCTACATGCGAGTCCTGTGGCGAATGTGTGGACCGCTGTCCTACCGCAGCGTTGGCGCGCAAGGGGAGCGAGCGCCCTGCGCGTGAGGTTAAGACCATCTGTCCGTATTGTGGCACCGGCTGTGGCATCTATCTTGGAGTAAGAGGGGATCGGGTGCTTTCCGCCCGCGGCGATCGCCGGAATCCGGTAAATGATGGGCAGCTTTGTGCAAAAGGGCGCTTCGCCTACGACTTTGTCAACCACCCCGACCGCTTGACGACCCCCTTAATTAAGCGTAACGGCACCTTTGTTGAAGCTTCCTGGGACGAAGCG